>CAMKTI010000107.1 GCA_946415665.1 uncultured Clostridia bacterium | reverse complement strand
TTTATTATTTAAATCTAATTCCATTTTATGATTTTATTTTTTATCTCACAAATAATTGTGTCCAGTAAGTCGAATTATTTTTTTCATAAAAACCAACTCCAAGCTTTGTAAAATTTTTATTTAAAATGTTTGCTCGATGGCCTTGCGAATTCATCCAAGAATTCATAACGGCTTGTGCAGTTTTTTGTCCTTTTGCAATATTTTCTCCGGCAGTTTGATAATTTATATTAAATTTTTTTAGCATATCGAATGGCGATCCATAAGTTGGGGAATTATGATTAAAATAATTTTTTTCACACATATCTTGAGATTTATATCTGGCAACACGTGAGATCTCCCAATCTAATTTTAATTCTGGAATATTATTTTTTCGACGTTCCTGATTTACTAAATTTAATATTGTTGGTTCGATGCTTTTTATTTTTTCATCAGGTAAAGGAATTGTTACTTTGTCGCCGGGATAAATCATATTCGGATTTTTAAATTGATCGTTGGCGCTAATTATTTCTGAGATTCCAACTTGATATTTTTGAGCGATTTTCCAAAGTGTATCTCCAAATTGAACAGTATATTTATCTGTTTTGGCAAAAATATTTTTTCCACTCAACAAAAAAAACAAAAACACAGTCATACATATTTTTTTGATTTTATTTTTTTGGAATAACATTTTTTTTACACCTCGACTTTTATTTTTTTTGACAACAAATTTATTTTGCGCACGAAAAAAAAATTTTATGTGTTTGTTTGTAATGAATATAAAAATTTCAAATGGGAAAAAATATTTTTGCAGTAAAAAAAATAAATAAAAGCAGAAGATGATTTGAAAATGGAAATATATATCAAAGCTGATAAAAAAATTTTAATCGAAGGGAAAAATTTTGTGTGCTTAAAAGATATTTGTGAAATTATTGCGCCTGAAAATATTTATCCAAAGTTGTGTGAAAAAAAAATTTTGGCTATAAAAAATAAAAATGAGGCGAAAAAAAATTATTTAATCTCGATAGCGGATATTATCAAAGCGATAAAAAAAGATTATGAGAATTATCACGTAATAAATTTGGGCGAGCAAGATATCATAATTGAATATTCAGGTGAAAAAAAAAGTCCGAATAAAATTTTGCTTTTGCTAAAAATTATTTTTGTTTGTCTAGTTTTATTTATGGGTTCAGCAACGGCAATCATGAGTTTTCATTCAGATGCACAAATTCCAAACGTATTTAAAAATTATTATCAAATTTTTTTTGGGCGTGAAATCGAAATTACGAATCCAAAAATAATTACGATTCCATATTCGATTGGATTATCATTGGGCATAATAATTTTTTTTAATCATATTGGCGGAAAAAAAATTACCAGCGATCCAACACCAATCGAAGTTGAAATGTCTTTGTACGATCAAGATATGCATGACACTCTTGTCGATTCAATAAAAAATGAAAATGCGAAAACAAAATCATGAAATTACTAGAAAAATTAATTTTGATCATGTTGGGATTTAGTTCAGGCATAGTTATTTCAGGCGCAGTTTTTGCTTTTATTGCAACAGTTGGAATTGTTGAGCGTTTGGCAAATAAAACTGACACACAAAAATTTATTTATCTTTATGAAGAAGCAATAATTTTTGGAGGAATCTTTGGAACTTCGACCAATTTAATAAATTATTATTTGCCAACATCAAAAATTTTTGTTGGGATATTAAGTTTTTGTATTGGAATTTTTTATGGATGTTTAGCGATGTCGCTCGCAGAAATTTTAAATGTGATTCCGATTTTAATTCGGCGCGCAAAAATTGAAAGTGGATTAAAATATTTTATTTTTGCGATAGCGTTAGGAAAATTGTTTGGCTCGCTTGTTTATTATTTTGTTTCCGGATTTTATGAATAGAAATTATTTTGTTTGGAAAAAGTATCCTTGTGAAAAAATATTTTGTTTGCTAAAAAATGAATTTATTAAGAGGGTGAAGTTTATGAAAAATAATTTTATCGACAAAAAAAAATATCAGGACACAGTGGAAAAAATGTCTCCAAAAACAAATATATTTTTGAATTGCTTTAATGCGTTTTGGAGCGGAGGATTAATTTGTGTAATCGGCGAATTTATTACGAATTATTTTTTAAACTTAGGATATGAAATTGATGTTGCAAGAACATTTTGTTCGGTCATATTAATTTTTTTTGGCGTAATTTTAACAGGCTTTGGAGTTTACGATAAAATTGGCAAATTTGCCGGTGCCGGTTCAATTGTTCCGATTACAGGTTTTGCAAATTCGGTTGCAGCTCCAGCTTTGGAATTTAAAAAAGAAGGATATATTTTCGGTGTTGGGGCAAAAATGTTTTTAATTTCGGGACCAGTAATTGTTTACAGTACTTTGGCTTCAGTCATAGTTGGGATTTTTTATTATTTTAGTTTATAAGCAGTTAAATTTTTTTTTTGGGAGGCGATATTTTTTGCAAAAAAAAATCAGGCAGCAAACAATTAAATTTAAAAATCCAGTTTATATTATTTCGACGTCGTCAACCGTTGGTCCAAAAGAAGGAGAAGGACCTTTAAAAGATTTTTTTGATTTGATTTTGGAAGATTCGCTTTATGGAGAAATTTCGTGGGAAAAAGCAGAAAGCAAAATAACAAAAGAAACTTTTGCGCGCGCGTTAGAAAAAGCAAATTTTTCGCAAGAAGATATAGATTATGTAATTTCAGGCGATTTATTAAATCAAAATACAGGTTCGAATTTTGCGATTCGTGATTTAAATATTCCGTTCTTTGGAATTTTTGGAGCGTGTTCGACAATTGGTGAAGGATTAGGTTTAGGCGCAATTTTAATTGACGGCGGTTTCGCAAATAATATTTTAATTGGTGCATCGAGTCATTTTTGTGCGAGTGAAAAGCAATTTAGATTTCCATTGGAATTAGGAACACAAAGACCGCCAAGTTCGACGTGGACTGTCACTGGACAAGGTTCTGTTATCTTGTCGGACAAAAAAAATCAAGATAAAAATAAAAAATTGCCGTGTGTAACAGCGATTACTCCGGGAAAAATAATTGATCTGGGAATAAAAGATGCAAATAATATGGGCGCAGCAATGGCGCCGGCGGCATTTGATGTAATTTATTCGCATTTGTCGGATTTAAATATTTCGCCGGATTATTATGATTTGATAGTTACGGGAGATTTAGGAAAAATTGGGCATGATTTGGTTGTAAAAATGTTTGGCGAAAAAAATATAGATATGACAAGAAATTATAATGACTGTGGCTTATTAATTTTTGATATCGAAAAACAAAAAATTGGTTCAGGTGGAAGCGGTTGTGCGTGTTCGGCTGTTACGTTTGCAGGATATTTATATAAAAGATTAAAAGATGGTGTTTTAAATAAAATTTTATTTGTGCCGACAGGAGCTTTAATGAGTCAGCTGTCATCTCAGCAAGGAGAAAGTATTCCGGGAATTGCTTATGCTGTTGCAATTGAAAATCATGATTAACAAATAATTTTTTTAGGCGGTGAAAAAATGAATTATATAAATGCATTTTGGGTTGGAGGATTAATTTGTGTCATCGGGCAGATTTTAATAGACAAAACAAAAATTACTTCAGCGCGAATATTAGTTTTATTTGTCGTGTTAGGATGTATTTTGGGTGGATTAAATATTTATGACAAAATAATTGATTATGCAGGAGCAGGAGCGTGTGTACCGTTGCCCGGCTTCGGAAATTTATTAGCGAACGGCGTAAAAGAAGAAATAGATTCTGAAGGCGCAATCGGAATTTTAACTGGAGGTTTAAAATCAGCATCGGCAGGAATATCAGCAGCAGTAATTTTTAGTTTAATTAACGCATTAATTTTTGACCCAAAAGAGAAATAAAAAAAATTATTTTTAGTTAGCAACGAAAAAGTCAACTAAAAAATATTTTCAGCTGACTTTTTTTATTATCCAGACAAATTAAACTCTGGCTTTTATTTTATTAAGTTAATTCCATATTAAATTTTAAGACACGTTTTTTAAGGTTTCGTCGTCTTTGTTCTTAATTTCATTTTCAGGTTCAGGAACCTGCTCAATTTTTTGTTCCTGCAAAACAATTCTATCTTGAACTTCGCAATATTTTTCTAAATCATGATTTTTTATATACTCAATCAACATTTCTTGAATAGACTCATGCTCTTCATAGCTTTCGTTTTTTGTGAACATATCATATCCGTCGCCGCCTTCAAAAGTAAATTTAGTTGTCGCTAAATTATATTCTTTATCCAAATCAAATTTTTTTCCACTGTCTAAAAAACAAATATCATAAATTCTTTCGCCAGCTTTTTTATTTGGGTCAAACTTGAATTTTATTCCGCCAACTTGTAAATTTCCGCCAAAAACATTTGGATATTGACTTACACCATATTCCAAAGCTTTTAAAATTTCTCTGCCGCTTATATTTTGAGTGATAATCGTATTCTCAAACTGTAAAGATTTATAGATATCACCAACCGTAATTTCTCCGGCTTGAATCGAATCTCTAATTGTTCCTCCGTTTAAGATCACCAAATCGGATTTTGTTTTTTCTAAAATGGCATCCGTTAACAAATCAAAAAAATTTGTTTCAATCGTACGAGTATGCTCTCTTTTTCCATCTAATTCAAATCCTATCTCACCAATTTTTTCTGACGTGAACTCCTCTATTTTCTTATTTTCTTTCTCAACCACATTCAGAACATTTTCATTAGGTAAAATATCTTGCTGTTCGCTCATTTTAATCAAATAAGCTTTTTTTTCTAAACCTACATATTTTTTGCCACGTTTTTTAAGTTTTAATTCAACAACTCCAATATTATTTCCATGTTCTCCTGTTTGCGCAATAAGAGTGTTATTAATTTCTAAACCATTTTTTAATTCCGTATGGCTATGTCCGTCAATTATTAAATCTATTTCGGGAACATTTTCCGCCAGAGAATTACTCCGATTTTCATAAAGCGTCGCATCATCTAAACCTAAATGTGTAATTGCAATAATTATTTTACAACCTTGCGATTTTAATTTTTTTACAATTTTTTTTGCCGTTTCGATCGGTGGCAAAAATTCAGTTCCCTCTAAACTTTTTCGACCAGAAGTTTTTGCAAGTGTCTCTGGTGTCGAAAGTCCAAAAATTCCGACTTTAAGGCCATTAATTTTTTTTATCTCATACGGCAAAAAAATATTCGCACCTGTTGCTTTGTCCACAAGATTTGAAACTAAAATTTTAAACTTTGCTTGTGATTCAATTTCTTTTAATCTATCAAGCCCATAATTAAAATCATGATTTCCTGCTGCAATATAATTATACCCGACCGTATTAAATATATTTAATATGCTTTCTCCGCGCGATAGCGAAGCAATTAGTTGTCCATGAAATAAATCACCAGCAGACAAAATTAAAACGTTTTCGCCATTATTTTTTTTCTGCTCAGCCAAAGTTTTTATATACGGTTCGTGCGATACAGTTCCGTGTGAATCATTTGTATGAATCACAGTCAAATAAAAATCTTTTGCCTGTACGCAAATTTTAAAATTAAAATAAAAACCAAAGACAAAAACACAAATCAATAAAAAAAATATGTGTTTCTTTTTTTGCTTCAACATATAAACATCTCCATTTTATTTTTTTGTTAAAAATTAACGTTGTTATTATATCACAAAAATTAGATTGTGTATATTATTTTTGTAAAACAAAATAAAATTGTGTTTACATAATAAGATTGATTTGTAATCAGATCTTCACTCCGTGCTTTTAAAATATTTCTTTCTGATTTTTTTCACTAGACTCTGTCCACACGAAAAAAAGATAAAAAAGAGAAATAATATATAAAATAAAATATAATGCAAAAAAATAAAAAAAAGAGTAAAAATGAAAACGGGAGAAAAAATATATCATAGATTTGATGTAAACGATGCAGAATAGAAGCTAGACAGTGCCAACAAAGATAGGGAAAGTAATAAAATAATAAATGATAAACCAGAAGTGCAGCATTTAATCCGATGTCATTTTATCCATCTT
>CAMKTI010000106.1 GCA_946415665.1 uncultured Clostridia bacterium | reverse complement strand
TATTTTTTCCGCGCTCATTGCTATAATTCACGGATCTATGTTTTGGCTTAGCAAACAAAATCCGGGAAGTTGTGAATGGCTCAAAAGTGTGTTTACAAATGAAGATAAACTCGATGATCCTGTGGTAGGCATTTGCGGAATCGGTAGATATAAATTTAAAAAAGGATGCGACATTGAGATCAAACCCAATGTAAAAAACAGAAATGAAAATAATGAGGAGACAACAAAATAATCTGAAGGTTGATAAACATAAAAACACAGGTTTTTATACTCGTGTTTTTTTGTGCGTAAATTAAATATAAAAAAATAAATTTTATGTTTGTTTTCTTGCGTGATATAATTATTTAGGTCGGTTGTTATTTTTTTATCGACAAAAAAAATTTAAGATGGTGAATATGAAAAATCTTTTTGCTTTTATTAAAGATTTAAAGAATCGCGGATACATAAAAGTACAACGAATATAAATAAAATGGAGAAAGGTATTTTTGATAACATGTCGAAAATGGCACAGTTTACAGTTATGTTTATGTTGTTTACGTTTGTTGCGTTTTGGAAAATTCCCGATTTCATGTTTTGTTGAGCGATATAAGACAAAATTTCATCGTCACCGCAAACGTAATACGCAAAGACTAGTGTTGCATCGAGATTTTTGAGTAAATTAATAGCTTCTTTACAATCGGCGCGTGTTTCTTCTATAAAAATAAATTTTACAGACAGACCGAGCTCGTTGATAATTAAGTGTGCTTTCGCATAACCCAAGCATATCATTAGCCATTCAAAGTTCGTATTACCTGTTAATACCTTAAAATCTCAAATAACTTTTGCTACACGCCTTTTGTTGCTATCGAATAAATTTTTGATGAACCGTGCCCCACTTGCCATAATCCGGTGGCAAATCGCTTCACAGAGATCCTGTTTTAAGTATCCAAACAACTGCATTGATAAACTTCCGATTGTTTTTGGCTATACTTCCACGTTGCCCAGGCCGACCTGTTAGGTGCGGTTTTATTAATTTCCACTCTGCATTACTTATATCAAATCTATTATGCGTTTTTTTTCATGTTTATTTTGCTCCTGTTTTTTATTCTTCTCTAGCATATCTTATTTTATAGATTATTTTTTTCTTTTTTTGTTGCTTGTTTTCTTCGTGTGGGCAGTATCTAGACAGACAAAAAAAATCCACAATTTGAAACATAAGCACATAATTCTAATAGCAATCTATACAAACCAACAATAAGTGAAATCAAAAACAGTAACAAAGATGCTATAACCCCAGTTATGCCCAAGGTTAAAAAATTTAATAAATGTAAAAAGTCTTTCGTAATAGGCAAATATTTCTGTATCATAAAATTACCGTCCTCAATTAAAAATAATATGATACAGAACGATTTATCATGTCTTTGATTTTTTATTAACTCAGGATCTAAATTGTTTTTCTGCGACAAAAAAATACCGACTGAATTTTTTGTTCAATCAATATTTTTTTATAGCTAAGAAAAATTATTTTACGCTGTCATGGTTCCGATAATTTTCGCGCATGACCAAAATCAAAGCTTTTGCTGTGAACCAACGGCACTATGTTTCCTTTTGTTTTAGCAATTTCGATTCCAAAATCATCATTCCAAGAAGTTGTTTCCCCTAACTCCAATTTCGGATCAAACTTTGCTTTTATATTATTAAATCTTTCGATTTGGATGTTATTATTGCCAATTTTGGTTATTTATTTTTTAAAATATTCGTATGGGATACTAATTAAATCTACGGACAATAAAATTATGCGTTGTATGCGTTGCATATGCAAACCGCTTTTCCGTGCGCAATCAACAACCAATGGCAAAAATTTTATGGTTGGGTAAAAAATCATATTCAAAACTACCATCCTAAATTTGCGAAAAATTAAAAAAGATACTATTGAAAATAATCCCGCAAACAAAAATATTGGAGAGTGAGCAATTGAACCAAAACCGACAAATAAAAACGGAGCCATTGAAATACAAATCTCAAACACCTGTGATACCATATACGTAAAGGCTAACGAAACAATTAAACTAAAACATGTGATAACAAAAATTAAAAGTAACATTAAAGCAATTATTGCGCTAATTAATCCCACTGTTAAAACATTTAATCCATGTAAAAAGTATTTTAAAATCGACAAAGCTTTTTCTGCCATAGATTCTCAACCTCAAATAAAAATAATAATTTAATTATACCACAATCTAAATTGTCTTAAAAAAAATACCGACTGAATTTTTATTTTCAATCGATATTTTTTTTATAGCCAAAAATAAGTTATTTTACGCCATTACAGTTCCGATAATTTGCACAATTGTCGTTCCAACACTTGAATCTGTTGACGCTGGAACAATAATTTCTGGTCCAGTTGAATTTGGTAAAGCAATTGTATTTGTCGTTGAGTCTAAATTATATTGACTGGGTTGATAAGTGGTTGTATTTCCATTTGTTGTCGAAGTAACTTGCGTAATTAAAAAATTTTGTGGCAATGTGTCCGTTAAAATTATATTATTCGCTTGTTCATTGCCAAGATTGTTTAAAGTGAAAGTATAAGTCAATGTTTCGCCTGAAGTAATCGTTTCTTTGTCAGATTGTTTTGAAATACTTAACTGCGCATAATTTTCGATATTAATTGTTGTCGAGGGATTTGGATCAACGGTTATTATCGTTCCTGAACTTGATCCGCCATTCGCTGTTACACTTACTGAATTTGTAATCGAATTTGTACTCGAAGATAAATTGCTATCCACCAAAGCATTATAAATTATCATGGCATTGTCCCCAGATAAAAATGGCGATGGAATTTGAAAAGTAACTGATTGATCAGGATTAATTGTCGGTGTAATTGCAACCGGCGAATTATTTACATATAAAATCGCATTTGAAAAACTCATTGGTTTTACATTTGTATCTGAACCTAAATTATCAGTCAATGTCAAATTATATAAATCCCCGCGACCATCATTTTCGATAGATAAAATATAAGTGACTGTATTTCCTGGACGAAAAGTTTGATTTAAAGCACTTTTGTTTGCCGTTAAACTATATTCATCCAATAAAGTTGTCGCTACAGTATTTGAAATTGCATTTTGTGAATTTGTCGCACCCGTGTAATCATACGAAACATTTGCTTGATTGTTTAAAATGGTTGGCATATTAAATTCCTCCTTTCAAAGAATATTAATAAGCCGGCTTATCAATAATATTTTATGCGGACAACTTTATTTTGTTACGAACAAATTTTTTAATATAAAAAAAGCACTGCTGTCAAAAGCAATGCTTTTTTATAACTAATGCGTCCATGAATTTTAATGCCCACTGTTATTAAATTCTTTTGATTGATTGATTGATTTCTCTAAGTCTGGTTGGTTAATTAATTTTTCATTTGTCTCATTCTGTTTTTCAAAGGGTGGATTTTGTTTGGAAAACTTGTATTCCTTTTTAAATGCCTTAAAAGTTTGTTTCATAAGCGAAACATTATCTTCCTTGTTTGTTTGGGATAGTAAATTTAAAATTTTATTATATTCACGAAGTGCCTGAATTTTACCACTCGCCCAACCTGCTAAAGTTCCGATAGGGATAGCAAGAAAAATCCATGCAGAAGAAATCGTAACAATATGTGCTGTGATAAATATAAACATAAACGAAACAAAAAATCCAAATAATCCTCCAAATATTCCATATCGTTTGCCTTTTGATTTAAATTCTTCTTTAAGTTGATTAGATAAAATATCAGAATCATTTTTTTTATTATCACATTTTTTGTCGTAACAAAATTCGACAAACTGATTCGCACAACTTCCGAATAAACGAACTATTTTCTCAGCAGAAAACAAATCAAACAAATTCTCTCCGCTATACAAACAAAACAATTTAAAAACAAACTCACATTGCCAATAAAATTTTGGGTAAAATACTCCTTCTTGTTCGCTTTTCTTTTGGAGCTCTATTTTTTGACCATTTAATTTTACCGTTTGGCATTTCTTTATTTTTGTCATCATCCAATAAATATTTATTTCAAACAAACTCATTGGATTTTGACCGCTTTTTAATGCGTATTCTATTAATGCAAATTGGTATTCGGTATTTTTTATATTATGAAATACTTGTACCAGCCAAGATTCACCAAATGTACTATATAAAAATTTCATTTGCTCGAATTTTTGTAAAGATTTATCTGTTTTTAATGCATTTAAACCCAACTTTTCAACTTCATTTATTACGCTTTTGATGGTATTTGAAGGACTATTTAATTTATCATTTTCAACAATTATTTTTTTTGAATCTGAATTTTTATTACTTTCAGCAATGCTCGAAGCACCAATGTCATCAATTTTGATGATCAATCCATTATCATTAGATTGCGACAATTTTTGATAGCGAATATATTTTGCTATCGAATTAAAACCTTCTATATTAACTTCTTCATTTTTTTGCACGCTTAAATTACTCATACATATTCCTCCATAAAAATAAATAATTTTTGATACTAAACACAATTTTATTCTACAGTGTATTTTTTGTTTTGTCAAGTATTTTTTCTTGAAATTATATACTTTTTTATAGCGAAAATGTTTAATAGCGGCGACAAAAATAACATTTAATTATTAGATGGTGCAGACAAAATATAACATAAGGAAATAAAAAAGGAATAAAGTTAAGAAGGGAAAAAAATGGATAAGAAATTTGATATGTTTTAAAAAAACGTAACTGATAAACTCGAAAAAACGCCAGATTTAATAAAAGTCGACTGGGAAAAGGAACAATATAATGTGACAAAATTGGCACAGAAAAAATAGTTATTAATGAAGATGGTAATTTAGGTTTGTTGGCGATTTCAATTTGTGAAACCTTGAAATATAAGTTATTATTTAAGAATAATATTTCTATAGAACATCAAAATTTTAAACATCTGAAATTTGGCAACAATCAAGCTCGGCTAAAGAAAATTTTGGAAGGAATGTAGATGAAGCAGTATTTTTTTGATTAACAAAAGAATTGAATGAATATTGTAAAGGTAAATTTTATACAATAAACATTTTTGATCAAAAAACTTTGAATGAACTGAAATTCATGTTAAAGAACGCATTAGAAGATGGCATAAAAAAGCATAAAGATAAAATAGTTACAGAAAGTAAAGGAAACAAAGGGATAGATAATGAAATAAATAGAAATAAAATCAAAGAAGACTCAGGCAGATCAAAAATCCAAACATCGGATTTAGCAGATAAAAATAATCGACATTAATCTGAAGCTAAAAATGAAAGTCTGATAAAATTTTTAACGGTTTTAAAATGGATTATTTTGATTGATTTTATTATAGCTTTGATAATGACAGTGGCATCGATTTCTGTAGAGATATTATCTACTGCAATTATAAAATTTGTAATAGCAGCAGTGGTTTTGCTTTTCGTTTTTGTAGCGTCAAAATTATTGGTTTCGTGTTTATCCAACAAAAAACCAAAAAAAAATAAAAATCCATATCCAAAACAAATCTATATGAATCTTGAAACAAAAAAAAATCAAAACGAATTTAATATAGGCAAATCAGGATACCAACAAAATTTTAATCAAATACAAATAGCTGAACAAATAGTCAAACAAGAAAAAAATAATTTACCATTTATCGAAGATCTTACTGATAATTAATAAAACAAAATATATACAAAAAAACTGACACGATTTTTGTGTTAGTTTTTTTTGCCAATTTGATTTATTAATTTGTCGCACACGAGCAATTGCAAAATTGTTTCTTAGATAGTGTCGACAAAATTAGAAGATATATAATATAAGGGGATAAAAAGTAAATGAAAGGGGAAAAAGGTAAAATGAGTAATAAAAATGGAGAAAGAAGCTATAAAAGGAATGATATAAGCGATGAAGAGTGGGAAAAAATAAAAGATTACATAAAAGAAAAGAAAAGAATAGCGGGGAAGGATAATAGAAATTCTTTAAACGGAGTATTTTGGATATTGAGGACAGGGGCGCCATGGAGAGATTTGCATGGGAAAGATTGGCTAAAGTTTTAAGTCAAAACGCAGAATTAAAAAATGTTGTGGCGATGATAGATTCAAGCCATATAAAGGTGCATATGCGCG
>CAMKTI010000105.1 GCA_946415665.1 uncultured Clostridia bacterium | reverse complement strand
TTTTTATCTCTACCATCTCCCTTGCTTTTATTTTTGATTTGCTTTTTATGTGAACACTACCTAGTTTACTTGACAATGGATTTAATAACCCACAAAAAAGCAAATTCAAAAGTGCAGGCCATAATAGAGAAAGCGCACCTGTGCATCCTAAATAAAATATTATTGCAAGAAATCCTATGGCTGCAATCACAGACAACACAGCCGTCACGATCAATAATATTACTTTTCCCCAATCACACAATCCCATCTCACTGTTTTTCACATTTAACACCTCCAGTAAAAAAAAAATTTAAAATTATGACTTCACAATTTTATAAAATAAATCGTGCCTTGCACAACCTGCAAAACCATTTTATCATCAAAAACAACACGTGTTAAGTGTTTTAAATTATTTTTTTAGAAATTTTTGAGTGATTGGAAAAAATTTGTTTTACTGTTTTTGATGTATAAAAAAAATCCAAGCTTATTAAAAAAAAATAAACTTGGATTTAATTTTTTAGAGGGGGACATTTAAATTTTTACCTCAAAAGAAAAATATATACATAGACAGAAAAAATATTTTCACATGATTTTATTTTTTGGATTCAAAGTTTTGAATTATAACAGGCTGAATTTGTTTATATTCGAGCGCGTTTATAATTGCTAATTTTAATTTTTTTAAATCAGAAGTCATACTTGTCGGTTTTTTTATTGGATCATCTTGCCCAAACGGTACAAAAAAGAAATTTTTCTTCCCCATAAGTTTCATAATATTTTCACCATTTAAACTTAATGCATCGTTTGTAAACGGAGCTAAAACAATTGGTTTGCCATTTCGTAAAGTTGTTTTCGTTGCCATTAAAACTGCATTATCGATTATGCCATGAGAAAGTTTTGCCAAAGAATTTCCTGTGATTGGAGCTATCACCATACAATCCAATGGATTAAACGGACCAAATTTTTCAGCTTCTTGTATTTCGCTAATTATATCTTTTTTCGTAATTTCGTTTAGCTTTTTTATAACTTTATCGGCCTGATTAAATCTATTATTTATCGTTAAAACATTTGGCGTCGCAAAACAAAATATTTCTGCACCGGAATTTATTATTTCTTGCATTACATCAAAAATTTTATTTATCGAACAAAATGATCCGGTTATTCCGAATCCGATTTTTTTATTTTTTAGCATTGGATTGTTTCACCTTCTTAAAAATATATTTTCCAATGATTTCACCGGAAGTTTTGGGAGCAAATTTAGATGGAATAGAAAGAATTCTGTCGGACAAAATATTTTTTTCCTTGGCTAAATTTAAATCAAAGCCATAATTTGTAATGTCAAATAGCAAAATATTTTTTGGCATAGCTTTTAAAATCTGATCTGAAATTGTTTTTGTTGGCGCAGTATTTATTACAACGTCAATTTTTTTTTGCATAAAATCAAAATTCAAATCATAAACTAATTTAAATTTATTTTTTAAAGCAATCGCATAGTCAGATTTTTTTAACGTATTAATAAAAACATTTGCATCCAGCTTTTTTAATTTATCCGCCAAAGTTTTTCCACAACGTCCATAACCGATTATTAAAATATTTGATTTTGAAATCGTTTGATTAAGATTTTTTATCAGATAAAAAATAATTCCTTCGGCTGTCGGCACAGAATTTAATATAGAAATATAATTCGAATTCATAATTGGTTTGTAAAATAAATTATTATGTCTGGAAATAAATTTTAGATATTTATTTTCGACGCCACTAAAAATTAAAGTGTTTTTATTTAATTGGCTAAAAAATTTGGGACTAAAAATATTTTTATCCGGTTCTTTTTTGAATTCAAATAAAATAAATTTTGGATTAAAATTCGCGCTTAAATCACCTATTTTTAATTTCTCATGCAAAAAAGTTTTTACGCAGATATTTTTTGATTCCAAAAATTTTTGCGTATAAAAATATCGATTATCATCCTGAATTATTATTCCGGACATTTTTTTGGTCACCTCCCGTGATTTTATTTTATGTTCAAGCTGTTTTTTGTGTTCACGAAAAAATAATTATTTGGACAAAAAATAATTTGCTTATGTGTAAATTAATTTCCCGATAAAAAAATTTAGAGCAAAAAAAATCCCAACCTGAATAAAATCCAAGTTGAGATTTTTTTTAATATCAGACTTTATCGTTTCAATTGTTGCTTAACAAAGAAATTGATGTGCTTGAAAAGAAATTTTGAATACGAAAAATCAAAAGACGCAATTATTATTTTTCACAAACTATAATATAATACTGACAAAAAATTAATTTCACAAAAAAATTTTATTTACTACTTGACAAATAAAAAAAGTAAGGTTAAAATAAAACTATATTCAGTTACATCAATGTTTTTATGACAGCGTAAACTGAATATTAATTTTTTTAAGCATTCCAGTTTATAGAAAAAAAATCAAATTACCACTTGACAAATAAAAATATTTGTTTTATAGTTCACAATAGCATTTGGTGTTCTAAAATATTGATTTTGATTTATCAGGATTTTTCTAGACTGAATGCGATGCGTAATATTTTTGTGATGTTCATGTGGAACACATAAGTTGCTTTTTGGTTACAATTTATTTTGTTTTTTTAATTAAAGGAGGAATTTTTATGATAAATAATAATAATTATTTGAATAATAGTTATCCGAATAATAATTATCCGAATAATAATTATCCGAATAATAATTATCCGAATAATAATCTTTATGTGCTGCAATACCAGATACAACAAGCGATACAGGGTCTACGGATATCAGATAATATACGATTTATGCTGCAACGGGGATGGCAAATACAACAGATACAACAACAGATGCAACCGCAATGGGTATCGAATGTGATGAATAATCAACAGGTGTTACAATTTATACAATTTCACGGTTATACCTGGAACCAGGTGCAAGGATGGGTAAATCAAGAGATACAAAGACAGGTATCAAATATCATTAATACGATAATGAGTCAACAGACGATGAATGTCATTACTACCACTACTACTATGATGGCGAATGTCGTTACTAATATGATGATGAACACTAACACTATGATGAGGCAGATGAGGCAACAAATAACAACGCAAAATAAGCTCAATAATACACAAATACAGGGGAATCTACCATCGATACAGACGCCACAGAATGCTGTTAATCAATTACCATCACCACAAACGTCTAATAACAATATTAATTCGGTGCCAGAAAATTCTATCAACGATCAAATCACAGGATATCTGGAGGAGATAAAAAAATATGTGGAACAAGTTATGCCGTCTTTGTTAAATGAAAAAAAATTCAATGAGCAAAGTTGGACAGATTTTATGGATATACAGCAGAAATTGGGCATGGTCTTAGTGTATTTTAGTAACAGTAAAAAAGAAAATAGCGATTATCTCAATTATTCAAAGTGTATTGATGATTTTTTTAAATACTGGGAGGACATAACGGCGAACGAAGCAGTTTTTAAGTCATTCTTAGACTATGTTGAAGAAACTTTGTCAAAACTTGATAATAGCCAGCTTGTAGGTTTAACGCAACCGACAAAGAGGCTGAAGGCGCCAGATTTGTTTAAAGTGAAGGAACATTCGCCAAATAATGGTAAAAAAACGGAACGTTCTAAATTAGCAAGGAGGTACAATGCTTTCGTAGCAATTGGTAACACTTATGAGAAGCAAGATATTTCTGGATTGCGTAAATATTTGACACAGTTGTATAGCTGGATACAAGAAGAACATGAGTTGATAAAAGATAACGATACCAGCGCAGAAGAGATGAATTTGTTTCGCAATGTATGTAGTTATTATGCAAATGTAACGAAATATTTTTTAAATCTTGTGAGCCGTGATTATAATGATATACTTGATTTGAACAACGAACTTTTCAAATTATACCACGATAAATTTAAAAAGATCGAGGAAGAGAACAATGAGGATTCGAGTATTAAGGGGTATGTGGCGCGCAAACTACATTGGCTTAAGATGAATTTCGATTCATCATCTCCAGCAATGTTGATGGTCGCAAAACAGTTTGAATACTATAAAACAGACTCCGATGGTCATATTACCGAATTACAAGAACAGTTGCTAAATTCTAAAGGTGAAAATTTGTCCAATAACCTTGACATTAATACTAATACTAATAGTGGTGCTGATAAAGATAAACTTCCAGAAGTTGTTAGATTAGTAAACACACTGAACGCGGATATTGAGCGCATATCTGTAAGTGATTTAGCGCAACGCGCGACTGCGAATCAAGCTCGTGAGACGGCGGCTGCGTCTTTAGCTAAAGTTCGTGGTATGTGTGAGGAAAAAACTAAAGCTAATAAATTTAATCGTATAATGCAGCTACCTAAAAGTGTAGAAATTCGGAGTAATTTTTTTACTTGGTGTGGTTGGGTCTGGTACCGCATTAGAAGATTATTCAATGGAGAAGCGAGTCTTGCTAAAAATTCACTTACCAATGAAGCTGGTCAGGTTATAGAGGATCAACTCAATAATGTATTAAGTGATAACAACATTAAATTGTTGTCTTTAGGTTTTCTAAGTCAGTATAAAATAAATGCCGTATTACAGCAAAACTCTAAGTGGTTAGCGGGTAATGTAATTGGGCAATATTTAACTAGCGCTATACGTAGTTATGATGTAATTAGAGGGTGTGAGAGGAAAGTTTTAGAAGCTTTTTATAATATCGTTCCTACCGTATTGACAGATGCAAGTGATCCTAAGTCCTTTAATGGTGTGAAATATGGGTTGCTCAATTTGGTGTCAAATGTTTTGGGAGTGACTGTGAACCAAACGATTTTTGAATTTTTAAAAGAAACTGTAAGTAAATATATAAAGCGCGAGGATAGGACACTGGACTATTTAAGCACGTCAGAGATTGCTGGTAGTCTTAGAAAGTTATTTGAAAATGGTAATGTATGTAAAAAGTTGCAATCCGAGATTGGAAAGTTATTTGTTGACAAATTTGAGACCAACTTGAAAAATGAATTTAGTGAGGTTCGCCGAAAAATAGTATTGGAAGAGGATGTAACTGAAGATAATACAATGGTTTATCAATGTAATGATTATACGATTTCTAATAAGCTTTTTGAGTTGAATCAAAAATATATTGACAATAACATTAATAGTGTTAATTGCAGTGCTACGTTTTCGAATATTTTCAAACATGATCCTGATTTTAATCATCGGGAAAGTTTTCTATCAAAAGTAAAATTTAATCTTCAAGGTTATGGAGCTGGTGAACAGCAATATTTAAATCAATTACAAGAAAGCTTTTTGAGTAATTTGAGTCTGGAACATGAGAGTCAATGTAGACAAGAGTTAGATGATATTCAAACGAAAAAGCAAGCGAAAAAGAGTGTCGAACAGAAAAAACAGAAACAGCAAAATAAAAATGATGAAAATAACATAAATAACGACATTAAATTTGAAAATAATGTTTTTGATGATATTGGGGAAGAGGACAAAAACGAAAACACAATTGTGATACCAAAGGTGACACTAAATAAAATTGATATAAATAAGTTTGCACAAGGTGGTAAGAAGTTCTACTGTTCTGAATCACCTGAGATTCTTGAAGAAAACGGAGAGAACAAAGAAGAGGCTAAGCTTAATAATAATTATCCTAATAATAATTATCCTAATTATAATGAGTTTGAATTATGTAAACCTGGATTAATAGATGATCGTGATTTGAATGATGACAGTAATCTGGATTCTGGTAGCGCACCTGCAATCACTACACTTGGTGAACAAATGCCAATGGGTAGTGATGTAAGAGTAAATAAGCTAGAGACGCCAAATCTGGGATCAGAAAATGATGAAAATAAAATATTTACGAATAACCTAGAAGATCAGAGTTTTGATTAATCATTATATCAATAAAAAAGGCTTTGACTCTAGGCCTTTTTTTTATGCCAAACTTTATTAATTAAAGTATCTGGCAAAAATTTTTTTGTCCTCCAATAAACGTTCTACCGTTTTAAATCCAAATATTAACAAAAAAAATCCCAACCCGAATAAAATCCAAGTTGAGATTTTTTTTAATATCAGACTTTATTAATTAAAGTGTCTGGCAAAAATTTTTTTGTCTTCCAATAAACTTTCCACAGTTTTAAATCCAAGCATA
>CAMKTI010000104.1 GCA_946415665.1 uncultured Clostridia bacterium | reverse complement strand
TCACAAATACATAATGTCGTCATGTCCTTTCCATTAAGATTGTTCTCCACGTGTTCTTCAGTATCATACAGTCTAGCGATCTTTTTGTTTATAAAAGATAAATAGCCAAAAAATACAAGTCCTGTTGTAGCGATAAAGTCTAAGATATCTTTAAAAGCTTGTGATTGTGGCAACACATGAAATTTATTACTAGGTATCGTTCACATAAAATAAAATATAGAAAATAGATTGAGCCAAAAGAAAAAAGTGATAAGATGGAAATATGAAATTTACAAAAATACAATATAAAAAGCTAGAGGAATTAATGCCGATAGCAAGGAAACCGGCGAAGATATCAAACTACAAATTCATGTGTGCAATGGTTTACATAATAGATAATGATTGCAAATGGAGGACATTGCCAAAAAAATATGAAAAGTGGTACACAGCTTATATGAGATTTAGTAGATGGTCGAAGAACGGTATAATCACGAAGGCTATTGCTCTTTTTCTTTCAAACCTGGTTTTAGAAGCTATGAAAAAGCAAAAACTACTTAACGAAGAAGATTATATAATCTTTATTGATAACACGAGCATAAAGGTGAATCCAGATGCAAACAAGAATAAAAATAATCATGAACAAAGTATTGGACGTTCAAAAGAGGACCTGACAACTAAGTTGTATTTATTTTTCACATCTTCATGTCCAGTGGCTTTTCGTTTGTCTCCTAGCAATTCTCACAATTCTCCCGAAGGAAGAAGGCCATATATTTCAAAAATAATAATTATCTCCTGATGAACCGAGCTTACGAAGATGATAAAACTTTAGCTTTAGCTAAGAATCACGGGTTTAAGACAGTTGTTCCACCTAAAAAAAAATTGTAAGTTACCTTGGCGTTATGATAGACACATTTATAAACAGCGCAATAATATCGAGTGATATTTTCTGAGATTAAAACGTTTTAGAAAAGTTTTTACTCGTCATGATAAGCTTGATTCTATTTTTATTTCTACCATCTCTCTTGCTTTTATTTTTGACTTACTTTTCATGTGAACGCTATCTAAGTGAAGAACACAGTACAAATGAATATTAATGGCTAAGTTTTGTAATTAAAAAATTTCAGATGATTTGCCTATAAAATATTTATTAGCAAACAAAAAAATGCTCGAGATAATAAAATCGAGCGTTTTTGTTTTTCGTAATATAAAATTATTTTTCGAATGAGTTTTGGTATTGAATTTTGATTTTTAGTTCATACTAATTTTTAGTTGCTTAATTGCTATTGAAATTTTTTACCAAAAACTAAGGAAGATATTGAATTACATTATAAAACGAAAATAAAATCAGCAAAAAAGTAATTATATAAAAATGAAAAAATGGCTTATCTTTATTTATTGTCCAAACAAATTCATTACATACAAAAATTTATTTTTATTTTGAAAAAAATTTGATAGATGATTTTTGATGATTTATAACATAAATAGATTAGATGATGAGGGGTGTTGTTGTGGACAAAAATGTGAATGGACAAAATAATTTGTCGAACAACAATAAAGAATTGGGAAGTAACAATAAAAAATTGATGTTTAATACCAGTTTAGATAAAAATGTAAATGAAACATATATAAAACATTGGAATAAAAAGTTTATTGACAATCCAGAGAAAAAGGATCGTACAACACAGATGAAGAAATATATGGATCAAGATAGGTTGGAGATGTTTCGTAGAAATTGTTTCAAAAGTCAAAAACACAGAGTCAAAAACACTGGGAAAACAAATTTGGAATTTATACAAAAGATAACAAAACGTGTATAAGTTCTCTTACGGCTAGGTGGTTTGATCTTATAAATTGTGAGAAGACTTTGCGGTGTATTTTAAATACCAATGAAGATATTGTCCAAATTAATTATTCGTATAGTGATTTTGGAAATCAGAGAATATCTGATGTAACACTTAATGAAACAAAGTTATTAGATTTGCTTAACAATGCACGCAATGATAGAAGTGCTGAGATACAAAAGTTAATAATAAAATTAACTGAATCTGATAAAAATAGTGGCGATCAAAGCGACAAAACTGTAAATGATGATTTCAGTGATGTTGATGATTATTATTTTGAATATGCGAAAAGCGAATATGCAGATAGATATTTTTTTTATTTTAGTAGACTTAGCGATTTATCCGAAGATGTAGATCACTCAAGTGAAAAAGAATTTAACGAGTACAATTGCGAAAAGACAAATGAGATTGAAAGACAACTTAAGCTTTGTGAAAATGATATTAAAAATACTAATAATTCGCAACAATTTCAGAGCAAAATTATGCAAGAAGTGAAAAATAAAAATGAGGAACAACAAAAAATACTCGGTCATCCATTGACAGAATTTTACAAAAATGAAGCACAAATCAAAAAAATAAAAAAAGAAATTAACGACATAAAAAAGGACTGGAAACGGCAATACTATAAATTTATTTTTGCTTATATGTTAGAACGTCCGGACGAAATTTATAAATTGAGAAACGTAATAGAAAATTTAGGTAAAGATGTCCAGTTTAAATTTATAGAATTTTTATTAAAACACACTGACCATCAAAATTTTGCTTATGCATGCTATAAGTTCGATGATCTATTAAAAATAAGAGATTGGTTGTTTAAAAAAAAGGATCAATTAACCAAAAATGAATTAAAAATTAAATATGAGACAGAAATAAAAAAACTCAATCCAAGCACCATTCACGTGGTTAATTCATTATTATCTAACGACAAAGAAACATTTTTAGAAAGACACATGTACAGATCATGGGTAGGGTTAGGTTGGACGTTTGGAATTTTGATTACTGTTATAATTGCACCGATACCAATTCAGTTAATAGTATTACCTTTCATCTTCCCAACGATACTAGGTATACTATTTACACTTACATTGATTTCTGGCTTATGCCTTTTTGATTTTGGAAAGACAATAATGCAGAGTTTAATGAAAGCCTTTAATTTTTGTTGGAGTAATACTATAACCGCTGGAGCAATATATAGTTCAACTGCTTTTGCAGCAATATTTTGGATAGCCATTGTTGCTTTTGTGATTGCTGTAATTTTCTGGGCCTATAAAGGGTATATGCATAACCGGTTTGAAAAAAGTTTAAAACGCTCGCCTGAAGAAAAAGATTTCATTCTAGAATTAAGTCGAGATATGCCGAAAGAAAACAACAAATTTAGTGATCTTAATAACAATAAGGATAATAATAATTGCCCTCGGTTTTCAAATTCAAATTCAAATATGAAGATGTCAATAAATGATGATGACCAAAGTTTGTAATCAGGAAATTCCAGATAACCTGTCTGCAAAATATTTATTAGAAAACAAAAAAACGTTCGATTCCATTGGATCGAGCGTTTTTGTTTTTAGTAATATAAAATTATTTTTCGAATGAATTTTGATTGTTGTGAAAATCGGTTTGATTTTCACCTTTATTTTCACGTTTTATTTTATCTATTGTATCGAGTAGACTTTATTTTTTATTAATATCGTTATTCTCTCTCTGGTATTTCAGATATTTCAGGTATTTCACCAGATCGGCTTTGGAATAAAACTTCTGACGATAATATAAATTCTTTGTCAATAAGGGATCGCTTGAAATCCATGTCTCTTAATATTCCATCCCAAACCCCAAAATCTAATGCAACATCTTTCTTCTCCTCCACATCTCCCTTTTGATCTTTTTTACTTTGATTTATATTTTCAAACATAAAAAACAGCCCCTAAAATAAAAAATTTTTTTTATTAAAAGCCAAGATGTAAAAACAAATTGACTTTCGATTCCTAGTTTATATCATTTTTTTTGTTTGTCAAGTGATTTTGATTTTTTTTGCAAAAAAAGATTAGAATAACCATACAGCATAATAATATCTAACGATATTTTCTTAGATTAAAATATTTTAAAAAAGTTTTTACTCACTATAATAAGTTTAACTCTATTTTTATTTCTACCATTTCCCTTGCTTTTATTTTTGATTCGCTTTTTATGTAGATGCTGTCTGGTTGTCGGGTAATAAATGACTCAGTTTTTTGTTTATAGTTGTTTGATCGATACCATCTCATTAACAACGAAAAAAAGAATTATGTTTATAATGCAAAAAAATATATTAAAAAAAAATAAAGAAACAGTTAGTGGAGCAAAAAATCTGTTTGATATAAATTTGACCGTCGTGTACAATTTTTATCGAAAAAAATATTTCATATAGATTTTTTTCAGACAGATAACGGATTAATCGCACCTATATTCGCAAAAACTCCTGTCATTTTTTGTTCATCACTTGATTTTTTTTTCAACTTTATTTTTTTTACATTGCTGACTGCATATTCAGGTGATAAAGCTGAAAACATGATACCGTATAAAATTTTGATATTTGTAACAAATTTAATCAAATTTAGTTAGAAAAGTTTTTTGCTGAAAAGAAAAAGTATGGAGGTGCATAAAAATAAAAAGCCTAAGCATAAAATTAGACTCGCTTGAAAAAATAAAAAAATTTACAGCGATAATGGCATTATGTAAATCTGAATGTCGTTTGATATCCAAAAAATATATTGTCGATGCAAAATCTTTGCTAGGCATTTTTAGTTTGGACTTAACAAATAGATTACAATTAGAAATTAGTAATGACTCAGATTTTGATAAGATTCGAGATTCGCTTAAAGATTTTTTTATATAAAAAAGCTCCCAAACTTCTGGGAGTTCTTTTATATCATCTACAATTTTAATTTTTACTCGCTCAATTTAAAAATAGCTACTGCCCTGGTGTTATTTCATCTTCTTCTCTAGTATTAGTGTGACTGTTACTCTGATGTTTAAACAAGCTCGACAAAATTTCAGTTCCATCTTTTGCACTTTGTGTTATTTCAAAAGGTTTTTGTTGTGTCTTTTGATTGCTATTAAAAAAATTACAAAACGCCTTAAAAGCATTTCTAAGCATCTCGCTAAAACTACTTGTGTTTTTGTTACTTACACCTTTTTTTGTTAGACACTTAGTCAAAATACTATTTATTTATACTTCTTTCCATTTCGGAATCGAGGGGAGAAAGATCTTGAACTTCTCCTGATTTTATAAATTGTTGACTTTCCAATCCTTTAATTTTTAAAACTGCTCTCATCGTACTAATCATACTAACCAAGATTTTAGTGAGATATTGTGTTGAAGAGGTAATCAAAGCGCAATTGGAACGAAACATTCCTTTATCATTGTAATAAACGACTTTATTTTCACCGTCTTCTTTGTATCCAATTTTACCTTCATCTTCAGCAGATGTGAATTGCATATCACGAGGCAAACATTGGCGCATCTGTGGCTGTAAAACTTTTGTGAACCTCAGACGCTAATCTCATAAACTGCGACTTCACAGATGGCGCTGCGTCTAAATTTTCAGATTTACTACGTTGTGTCGAAACACTTGAACCTTCTGTTCCATTATTTTTTTGACCCATGAAAATACCTCCGAAACTAATCGCTTTCGAATAAACAAAAACAAATAAAGACGCGAAAGAAACTACAAACAACAAAAACTGCCGTTGACCGGACTCGAACCGGTACGGTGTCTCCACCGGTGGATTTTGAGTCCACTACGTCTACCAATTCCATCACAACGGCAAACCTAACAATACTTGTTTAATATACCAAAAAAAAAATGTTTGTCAAGTATTTTTTTGCAATATAAAAATCGGCTATAAATAGTTTATTATGTAATCTAGGTAGCGTTCGTATAAAATAAAAATAGAAAATAGGTTGAGCAAAAAGAAAAAAAGGAGAAAATAATTTTGGGTGTGAATTATGAACACTTTTAGTTTCTGAACTGAGCGAAGTAAAAAATCAAACCACCGAAAAACAAAATAAACAGATTAATGATATTTATAATGCTGATAAAGATAATTCAAATTCAAACTTAGACTTAAAAAAAGACAAAGATGAACAATTTGCTATAAAAAAAACATTTTGGCAGTATGTAGGTTCATTTTTAAAAAATATTTTTTTGGATCTAATGCTTATTAATCCTATATGTAAAATTTCGTTCTTAAACCGGATAAAAAAGCAAATAGAAGGTTTAGACGACATTGACGAACAAAACGAATCACCGATATCACAAAAAGAATTAATGATTATACTACTACAAGAAGTAGTGATTGCAGAACTAGGTAGCGTTCACATAAAATAAAAATAGATTGAACAAAAAGGAAAGTGAT
>CAMKTI010000103.1:0-5000 GCA_946415665.1 uncultured Clostridia bacterium | reverse complement strand
GTTGTGCTTACTATTTTAGTTGGAATTCGTTGGTTTTTCTGTCTAAAAGAAAACTATAACGAATTTAAATCTATTGATCGCGCCATTGATGTTTATGATTTGAATAAGATAAGAGATTTTAAAGAGCCAGAACCCGAAAAAATTTCAACTTTTGAGGCAAACAAAAACAAAATAATACTCAATAACAATGAAATCAATACAAATGAACAAAATGATATTCCTGGATCAGAAAAAGATAATTCAGAAGAAAACATAGAAAACATAAATAACCTGCAATTTCCTTCATAATAAAAAATTTATCTTAAAAACAAAAAAGCCAATCATCAATTTGATTGGTCTTTTATTTTATTGTGCAAAAAAAATTATCTGTCTTAAAATAAATTGCGCCAGAAAAAAATTTTAAGGAGAAAATTATGAATGGACTGAATGAAAAACAATCTGAGGCGGTAAATTTTTTTAAAGGGAAAATGCTTGTTTTAGCCGGACCTGGAAGCGGTAAGACAACTGTTATTATTCATCGCGTAAAAACTTTGTTGGAAAAATATAAAGTTAACGAAAAAAATATTTTGGTTATTACTTTTACAAAAGCCGCTGCTGATGAAATGAAAAATCGATTTCAAAAAATTTACGGCGCAAACAAAGTTTTATTTGCTACGTTTCATTCGTTTTTTTTTAGAATTATCAGGCATGTTTATAATATTTCGGTTGAAAATATTTTTGCTGAAACGGAAAAAAAAAATTTGATTAAGCAAATTATAAAAAATAACTTTGATTTTAATTCGGATGAGGATTTTTTAAAAGATATTTTAAATGAGATTGGAATTGTAAAAAATGAATTGCTTGACATAAATTTTTATAATAGTAAATCGTGTGCGAGTAATGATTTTAAAAAAATTTTTTTAATTTACGAGGGATATAAAAAAAAACATAAGAAAATTGATTTTGATGACATGTTGAGTTTATGCCATAAAATTTTGACGAAAAATAAATCGGCGCTTGAATTTTATAAAAGTAAATATAAATTTATTTTGATTGATGAGTTTCAGGATATAAATCGCGCGCAATATGAATGTATAAAATTATTGACAACAGAAAATTTATTTGTGGTTGGTGATGACGACCAAAGTATTTATAAATTTCGTGGAGCACGACCAGAATTTTTATTGGATTTTAAAAAAGATTTTGGTGATGCAAAAATAATTATTTTAGATAAAAATTATAGATCGAGCGAAAAAATAATTTTGTTTTGTAATAAAGTTATCGCGCAAAATAAAAATAGATATCAGAAAAAAACTTCTGGGCGTGGTTTAATCGGAATCGAGCCAAAAATTTTAAAATTTGATGATATAAATGACGAAGCAAAAAAAATTGCGGCGATGATAAAAAAAAATAATTTGGAGCAGGCAAATGACACGGCGATAATTTTTCGAACTAATATTCAGGCACAAGCATTTATAATAAATTTTATGAATCTGAATATAGATTATAAATTAAAAGACGAAGTTAGTAATTTATATGATAATTGGGTTTCACAAGATATTTTGGCATACATAAAATTTTGTCTTGATCAAAGTGATATAAAATCTCTTGGGCAAATAATAAATCGACCAAAAAGATTTATAAGTAAAGAAATGTTTATACGCGCATCAAAAAAATCGTTGGGAGATAAAAAAAATATATTAAAAAATTTGTTTGAGGACAGAAAAATTCCGTTATGGCGACGAGCTCCGATAGAAGAATTATTATTTCATGTAAAAAAAATTTTTGGCTTGTCATGTTATGATTGTGTAAAATATATAAGAAAAATAATTGGCTATGATAATTTTATACGAGAGTTTTGTGATGCAAGAAAAATAAAATCCAGATGGCTTTTTGAAATTCTTGATGAAGTTCAGGAAAGTGCAAAAAATTTTAGTGATAAGAGTGAATTTGTTTTGTATGCCGAAAACTTTTCTATAAATATGAAATCAAGTAACGAAAATCCAGGCGTAACTTTAACAACGATGCACAGCGCAAAAGGACTTGAATTTGATACGGTTTATTTGATTAGCGCAATCGAAGGTTTAGTACCACATGAAAAAAGTGTTACAGATCAAGAATTAGAAGAAGAATTAAGATTATTTTATGTAGGATTAACACGTGCGAAAAATAATTTATTTATCTCTATAATAAAATCGAGATATGAATCAGAAGCAAAAGTTTCGAGGTTTTTAAAGCCGTTTTTAAAATAAAAGTTAAGATATAAAAAAGTTTTGTATATTGGATTGTGTTTATTAGAAACTTTATTTTTAGATTTATTTTGTTTATGATTAAAGTGTTGGGGTTTTTATTTTGGAAATGGAGGGAAATAAAAATGGTTTCTTATGGGTTGGAAAATAAAGTTGTTTTAATTACAGGAATAAATAATCCACAAGGAATTGGAGCGGCAACAGCATATGCATTTGCTCGTGAAAAAGCAAAATTAATTTTGGTTTATAAAAAAATATTGAGGCAGTTTGATAAGAATAAAATTAATAAAAATGGAGTAGATAGATATTACGCAGCAAATGCAGGAAGTGCGGATATTGTTGAAAATAAAATAAAAGAAATAAATGCTGATTGTATTATTTTGGAAGGTGATATTTCTAATGAAGATTCTGTAAAGGAAATTTATTCGACGGCTTTAAAAAAATATGGGAAGATTGATGTTTTAGTTAATAATGCCGCAGTAGATGATGAAAATGGTTTTGATACGATAGAAAAGATAACGCAAAAAGTGATTGACGAGACATTTGCAGTTAATGTTCGAGGAAGTACTTTAATGATGCGAGAATTTATTAATCATCGCGGTGATTATGGAAGAATAATAAATATTTCTACGGATGCGGCGCAAATTTTTGCTGGTCAAATTACTTATGGAGCAAGTAAAGCAAGTTTAGAAGCGCTGACTCGAAGCATTGCTCTTGAAATCGCAAAATATGGAATTACTGTAAATTGTGTTGCGCCCGGTCCAACGCAGACGGGATGGATTGATGATGATTTTGAAAAAAAAGTTATTTCGTTAATTCCGATGCAAAAATTAATTCAACCGGAAGATATTGCGGATACTATTTTATTTTTAGCAAGTGAAAAAGCAAAAATGATTACGGGACAAGTTATAAAAGTTTCCGGTGGACATGCTATTTGATTTTTTTTTAGAGCAAAAATTAAAAAGGATGAAATTTGTGATTGATATAAAAAAAGCTTTATATGCTGGAATATTAGTTGGCATCGGTGACATTGCTTATATAACGATTGAGAATAATTATATCGGAGCAATGTTGTTTTCTCTTGCACTTTTGACTGTGATAAATTCGAATTTAAATTTATATACAGGAAAAATTGGTTTTTATAATAAATATAATTTTGGATTTTTGATAAAGATTTTATTGGCTAATTTAATCGGTGTCACGTTTGTTTACATAATTTTTTTGCAATCCAAAGAAAAAATACTTTTATTATCACTAACAACAGCATGCAATAAATTTTCTTGTGGATCATTTTCGTTATTAATTTTAGGTTCATTATGCGGTATGTGTATGCACATTGCAGTTTCAAATAAAAATAAAATAATTACTGTTTTTTCTATCATGATATTTATATTATGTGGATTTAGACATTGCATTGCTGATTTTCCATTTTTGGTATTAAATTTTAGTTTTGTTAATCTGCTAAAATTTGTTTCGATTGTTATTGGAAATTCGATTGGAGCTATGATAATAAATTTTTTGTGGTGTGAATAATTTTAAAAGCTAAATATAAAATTAATGTTTTTGCTACAAAAAAAGACCCGGCTGCTCAACGTCATTATCATTAAGTTAAGATAACAAGCATGATTAGCTAAGCGACATGGCAGTAAAGCGGTTGTCTTTTCCGATGTTTCCTTTATTTTTTTGTATAAAAATTAAACAGATTTGCATCCGTCAAAAGTTTTTATTAAAGATTTTATTTCTTATACTATCCTATACTAAGAAGCCGTAAAATATTTTTGATGTCAGTTTTCGTTCCCGATACCTGCCGGGCCTAATGGAAATGATATTAATGGCTTCTAAATTAGGTAATATTGTTTTTTCGCTGTAAAATAATCTTCACATGAATATAGACAGCTACTGTGAAGTTGTCATAATAGTGTTTTTTTCAATCGCTGCGTATGTGGTAATCATTTTAGCGAAGTTATACATAATCAAATATGCATGACATCACCTTCTCTAGATAAAAATCCAGTGTTCCAATTGTATATTTCATGATTCTAAAAGATATTTCGATTTCCCAGCGTGAGGTATAGAACTCACGATGCTTATGAGGCGGATAATCGTCTGCATTTAGAAAGGTCAAAGAGTGCATTTAAGCGCAATAGATTATGTGGTCTTTGACTATTAGCACCAGAATGATAAAATGAGACGTCATTTGGATTGGTGGCATCGTTACTGAACAAATACAAAAGCAGATGGTAGGTTTGGCGCTGCGGTGATTTTATTTGTTAAACTTTTGTTTTGTATGTCCATAATTGTTTTAACTATTGCATGGAATAGTAACTTTCTGTTTCGAATTAAGTCTTAGCACGGCTTGAGACAAAATGCATTACGTCTAGCTGCAACAAATTCCATTTTGGACAATAATAAAGGGTTCTTAAAATATTTTGGATTCATATATGTCCTCATTGCAGTTAGAATTTGTCTAATTAAGGGCATTATTCTCGCTTTTTTACAGGACTTCAAAGCGAAAGTGGCTGCACGTGCGTGAGACTTTTTCAATCCTTTATATCAAAAAAAAATCTATATCATTTCTGATGTGGAGATCTTTTTGCTACCATCTTAACTTAATGATATTGGTATTATACATGGCGTTTTTTGTAATTTTATCAAATTATATATGTCATGAAAGTTATTGATTAATGCCAAATTAAAAAATAAATTTTTCATGAAGCAAAAAACTTTATGAATTCAAAAAAATCGTTTGACAAAATCTTTTGTATGTATTAA
>CAMKTI010000102.1 GCA_946415665.1 uncultured Clostridia bacterium | reverse complement strand
AGGCGGCCGATGGTACTGCATTGGAGACGATGTGGGAGAGCAGGTGGCTGCCGGAATTGAAAGGGCTTATAGCTCAGCCGGTTAGAGCGCACGCCTGATAAGCGTGAGGTCGGTGGTTCGAGTCCACTTAAGCCCATGGGGGCGTAGCTCAGTTGGGAGAGCATCTGCCTTGCAAGCAGAGGGTCGCGAGTTCGAATCTCGCCGTCTCCAGTTGGTTTTAAGCTCTTAATCGGAATTTATTTTAAAGACTGATACTTCGTATGTTGTTTTATTTAAAGTTTCGCCTGTTATTGTTTTTTTTTGGTATTCACGGCTTTGTATTCGGCCGTGAATTTTTATTTTGTCGGAAAGATTAAATTTTAATGCTCGTCGCGCGTTTTTTCCCCATGAAATACATGGAATATAATCTAGTTTATTATCGGAACGTTTTATTTTTAATAAAATGTCGCTAATTTCTCGACCGAATGGAGTTTTTCTGTACGTTGGATTTTTACATAGGTGGCCGGTTAAAAAGACTTGATTAAGATTATTTTGTTGATATTGAAAAATATTTTGCGCGTATATGACTAGAATTAGCTTTGTATTGTTTAACTTAAAATTTAATTCGGAATTATTATAAGTTCTAATTTCGCCTTTTATATTTATAAATTGATTTTCTTGTAATAAATTAAAGTCGCAAATTTTTTTAGGGATGATAACGGGCAGTGTGTCATAAGTTTCGCTTAATCGTTTTGTTTTTATATAAAACATGTAAAAAATTTCTTTATTGAGTTTATAGTTTTTGGTTTGTATATTTATCACTTGACCACTAATATTAATAAGATTGTTTTTCTGCATAAAAAAAACTCACCTTTGATTTGAATTTATATATTTTTATTCATGGTGAGTTTTGTTTATAACTTATTTGTTATGAAATAAATTTTTTTATTGTAACGGTATAAATATTAATTTTGATATGAAAAATAGGTTTGTGATTGATTAATATTTGATTTGGAGAATGGCATGAATTTATTTGGTTTGTTTATTATATTTTTTAAAACAAGTTTATTAAGTTTTGGCGGCGGTTACGCAATGATTGCGATGCTATTTGATGAACTTGTAAAAAATAAATTTGTTTCGGAAAAAGATTTTTTAAGTATAATTTCGATAGCACAAGTTACACCTGGACCAATCGCGACTAATATTTCTGTTTTTGTTGGATATAAAAAATATAAATTGATTGGTGCTTTAATAAGTTTGTTTGGAGTTTGTTTGCCATCGTTTTTAATTGCAATTATTTTTTTGACTGTGATTAATAAATTAAGCAAGTCAAATAAATTTGTTTTTATAAAAGATATTATTTATGGATTAAAAGCTGTGTCTGCAAGTTTAATTTTTATTACGTTTATAAAGATGTTTGATAAATCTTGTTTGCGCGAGTTTAATAATAATATTTTTGATATAGCGAGTTGGCTTGACATAAAAAAATTTTTTTTGTTTTTATTTGCTTTTGTGATCTTATATAAGTTCAGGAATTTAAATATTTTATTTGTGATTTTGTTTTTTGGTTGCGCAGGGATTATTTTTTTATAAGTGATTTTATTTTTTAAAGGAGAATTAAATTTGATAGATGTTGCATTGCTTGGAACAGGTGGAATGGTTCCGTTGCCAAATAGATTTTTGACAGCGTTATATTGTAGGATAAAAGGAAGATATATTTTAATTGATTGCGGAGAAGGAACACAAATTGCTTTAAATATTTTAGGCTGGGGAATAAAAAATCTTGATGTGATTTGTTTTACACATTTTCATGCGGATCATATTTCTGGACTGCCAGGTTTATTATTAACTTTAGGAAATTCAGGACGAACGGAAAAAATTTATATAATTGGTCCAAATGGTATAAAAAAAATAATCAGGAGTTTATGTGTGATTGCACCGGAAATTCCGTTTGAAATAAAAATTTTTGAACAGGATGATTTACAACAAAATTTTTTTAAGTTTGAAAATCAGGATTTTATTATAAATTTTTTACCTGTTGAGCATAGTATTGCTTGTTTGGCTTATAATATTTTTTTGCCGCGTCGGGGGAAATTTAATTTAAAAAAAGCAACTGATTTGAAAATACCGAAAAAATTATGGTCTGTATTGCAAAGCGGGAAAAAAGTTTTACATAATGGGCGGATTTTTTTGCCAAAAGATGTTTTAGGAGAAGACAGACCTGGAATAAAAATTTCTTATTGCACGGACACAAGACCGATTAATGATTTAATAAATTTTGTTTATGATTCGGATTTATTTATTTGTGAAGGCATATATGGCGATGAAAACAAAAAAGATAAAGCGATTTCAAAAAAACATATGATTTTTAGTGAAGCGGCAAATTTGGCGAAAAAATCACATTCAAAAGAATTATGGCTCACACATTTTAGTCCTGCAATGCCCGATCCAAAAAATTATTTAGATCACGCCAAAAATATTTTTGAAAATACAGTGATTCCGCACGACGGTATGTATAAAAAATTTATTTTTAGAAATTAAATTTAGCCCCATGCATTTTTTAGTTAACTAAACTAAACAGTAGCTTTATCGACTGTTTTTTTTATTATTTTTTTTAACAACATACACTTGGTTTACATGAGCCGTATTAATAGTTGTTTGACGTAACAAATATTTTTATGCACCTGACATATTATGAGTAAATTTTTGCAAATAAAAACATATAACCTTGTTAAGCCAAATTATTTTTTACCAAAAACAGGAAATATGTATTTTTATGTCGAGATATTAGTAATGCAATCTTTTTTTGTTGGTATTATGATTTTCTTGTTGTTGGGATTTTTTGCCAATTAATAAAAAAAATAATTTGGCAAAAAAAATAAAAGGTGTGAGGTAGATGCCATTATGGATGGTTTTTTTATTGCATTAATTTCATTTTTTGGAGGTTTGATTGTAGATAGAATGATAATTGCGTGTAGAAGACGAAGCGCTAAAAACGATAATAATTCATCTAATAGTCACAATGAAGAAAAAACTGAAGTTAAACAAGAAATAAAACAAGATAAACAAAAAAACGAAACTGAGAAAGATGAACACACGAAAAGCATGAAAGTATATGACAAAATACGTCAGGATTTAAAAATGGTGGAGGAAAAAATGGATAAAGCGTTAAAAACGAATAAAGTATTAAAAGCGAACGAAGCATCAAAATCAGAAGTTTTAATTTCTAATGAAACAAATGAGTTTTAGTTGAATTAATTTTATTAAATATTTTTTTAGGGGGAGATTATATGGGTATTTTTTCTAGCAAGCCAAAAAAAGGAACAAATGAATCAAAAGATAAAAAAAATAGTTTGGAAACGCGAATTGGAAATCTTGAAGAACGGATAGAAAAACAAAATGAGGAAATAAAGGAAAACAAACAAAAGATAGAAACTAATAGTTTGCTTATTGGTAAACAAAATGAGGATATTAATCAAATTAAAAAAACTGTGCAAGAGGATCATCAAAAAATTAACGAACAAGAAGATATATTAAAACAGTTGACTGGATTATCTATAAAATCGGAAAAAAGATTGGAAGTGGCAGAAGACAATTTAAAAGAAACAAGAAAAACTTTGAATAATAGCATGGATATGCTTAATATACACAAAGAAATGCTGTTTCAAGTGGAAAATAAATTACAAACTCCATTGAATAACCGTAAAAAACAAACTGAAAATTTTAATTTAGAACCCAAAGCTGAAAATGCAAACCAAGATGCACCAATACCTGTCATGATTCCGGCTAATAGTTCACCTGATAAACGTAGTAATCTTTAAAACGTCATTGCGAATAAATTAATAAATCAGTTTCCCAACAACTAAAAAAAAGAGTCTTTTTCAAGGCTCTTTTTTGATGTTAATTAGTCAGCATTCACATAAAAAGCAAGTCAAAAATAAAAGCAAGGGAGATGGTAGAAATAAAAATAGAATCAAGCTTATCGTAGCGAGTTTTTCTAAGACGTTTCAATCTCATGAAATATCGCTTGATATTATTGCATTGTTTATAAATGTGTTTATCGTAGCTCCAAGGCAACTTACGATTTTTTTTAGGTAGAACAATTATGAAAAATCCGTGAGCCTTGGTCAAAGCCAAAATTTTATCATTTTCGTAAGCTCCATCCATCAAGAGATAATTATTATTTTTGAAATACATAGATTTAATCGGTTTTCTTCCTTTGGGAGCATCGTGAGAGTTGCCAGGCGACAAACGAAAAACAACTGGACATTAAGATGTATAAAACAAACGCAACTTCGTTGTTAGCTCTGTTTTGAACGTCCGATGCTTTGTTTCTGATTGTTTTTATTCTTGTTTGCATCCGGACTCACCTTTATGCTCGTACTATCAATAAAGCGTATATAATCCTCTTCATTAAGCAGTTTTTGTTTTTTCATAGCTTCTAAAATCAAGGTTTTAAAGAAAAAAGCAATGGCTTTGGCAATTGTACCGTTCTTCGGGCATCTACTAAATTTCATATAAACTGTGTGCCAGTTTCCATATTTTTTGGCAGTGCCCTCCATTTGCAATCATTATCTATTATGTAAACCATTACATACACGAATTTGTAGTTTGATATCTTCGCCGGTTTTCTGCTATAGGCATTAATCCCTCTAGTTTTTTTATATTGTGTTTTTTCCAGTTTCATATTTCTATCTTATCACTTTTTTCTTTTGGGGCAATCTGTTTTTACTTTATGTGAACGCTACCTAGTTTGATTCGGCGATTGCAAATGCGATTGCCATTTTTTTTGTGTGCGAAATAGATATATTTATTTTTGTGATATTAATTTGTTTTGAGAATTTAAGCGCGCGGTTATGAAATTTTACTGTCGGCGCATTTTTTTTGTCGTGTAAAATTTCTATTTCGTGAATAAAAAAAAATTTAAAACCGGTACCCAAAGATTTCGCAATTGCTTCTTTGGCAGCAAAAATTCCTGCCATGGATTCGATTTCTTTATTTGCCAAATAATTTATTTCTTGATTGGTAAAAACTTTTTTTATAAAGCTGGGTTTTATATTGCTAAATCTTTTTATTTCGATTAAATCAATTCCAATTCCAAAGATCATAAAAGGATAAAACTCCTTTTTTTATAAAATCATGTCGCCAAAAGTAAAAAAAAAAAATTTTGTGCTGACTTGTTTTGATAAAAAATTTTTTTTTGCCATATTAAATTTTTTTATTGGACAGGCATTTTTTATTTTAATGCAGGGGGAAATTTTTATGGAGAAAAAATTTAATCTGCCCGCTAATTTAAAACAAATTGGAAACATAAATCCAGATATGAAATTAAAAATTTATATCGAAGATTACGCTTATAATTATTTAAAACAATATGCAAAAGCAGAAAAATATTATGAGCGGCTAGCTTTTTTAATCGGAAAAAATGTTAAAGAGAATGATAAAAGTATAGTTTTAATTAGTGGCGCGATAAAAACAGAATTTTTACAGCGTGATCAAGAAATTTTAATTTTTACACAGGAAACATGGAAACAAGCTTATGAGCAAATTGAAAAATATTTTCGCGGCTTAGAAATTGTTGGCATGATGCAATCACAACCAAAATATAAAAATTATTTAAATGAAAATGAAAAATATGTATCACAGTTTAAAAATAATTTTAACAAGCCAAATCAAATTTTTTTGTTATATGACCCGATAGAAAATCAAGATATTTTTTATGTTTTAGATGAGGAAGGAAAAAATTTAAAAGAAGTAGAAAGCTATTTTATTTATTACGAAAAAAATGACGCGATGAATGAATACATGATTGAAAATAACGAAATTAAAAAAAATCGCGATGCGGAAAAAGATGAAACGACAGAAATTTTAGCTAGGAAAAAACAATTTGAGCGTGTACAAAAAACAAATTATGAGCAAAAAAAAATAGTAAATATGTTGACGAGCTTAAGTATTATTTTATTTTTAATTTGTTTTATCATGGGAGCAGGATTAATTCAAAATGAGGATCGAATTGCAAAATTAGAATCACGATTAAAAAATATTGATGGATATTGTAAAAATTGTAATGAGCAAAAAATTAAAAGCGTTTTTTTTGAAAAAGATGATTTTGTTGATGAAAAAGAAAAAGAAAAAAATGATGAAGAGAAAAAAAATGTAGAGAAAAAAAAATATAAATTGGATGAAGCAAAAAAAATAGAAGATAAAAATAAAAATGAAGTTGAATTTGATAAAACGGATGAAAATAATTTAACTGATGGCGAATTTAAAACAAATATAAAAATAGAAGATGAAAATAATATTTTTGATGAAAAGAAGAATGATTTTGAAACAGATAAAAATGAACAAGACATAGAAAAAATAGAATCAAAAAATAATTCTCGCGAAAAAC
>CAMKTI010000101.1 GCA_946415665.1 uncultured Clostridia bacterium | reverse complement strand
TTTATGTGTTTATAGTTTATAGTTATTTTGAGTCTTTTTATGTAGACACTATCTAGGAAAGACATAAAAAATGCACATGGAGATATCTAAAAATGTTTTTTTAGGGTTTTATGGTTTTAGAAGCATCATGTCGGTATCAAAAAAGTATTTTTTCGTAATATGATCACAATTTTATTGGCGACAAATTAAATTTAATTTGATTTTACTCTTGACATTAAAAAAAATTTGTGTTATCATAAATTCTGGTAGGTGTGATGGCCTATCAAATAAAAAATTGGAGGATACATCATGAAATGTTTTAAAAAATTTAGAGCGGTGTTTTGTTTAGTTTTTGCTTTTATGTTTATATTTGGTAATGCTTTTTTGGTTCAGGCTGCTACAGTTGAATCCGATGAGGCTCAGCCATTAGTTGTGACGGTGCAGGATGAAGAAAAAAATTGTTATGATTTCTACGGACTAATTTATTATAATTGCAAGGATATATTTACAAATAAAAAGATTTCCAATATCGAGAATGTAGTGCTTAAGTTAGCGCCATATTGTTCCGATGGAGTGAGTTTTGAGCAAGTAGGATTTGATGCGAGGATATTAGCTTCTGGAAAAGAAGCGAGAGGATATGTTTATGGAAATCTCACAGAAAAAATAGACGATGGCAATGGTGACAAGGTTGAGATTAAAAGAGCGGTTCGCATCAAATTCGTTTTCTACCTTCCAGGAGCAGACCTGAATAATGTTAATTGAAGTTGTAAGTGTTGTGCGTTGTAGGTTCTATTCAGTTTTGTTGAGTCAAAAGAAGCTTGAGTTTAATCTCAAGCTTCTTTTGTTTTGACCTATTTGGAATTTCGGAAAGTAAAGATGTGTTAATATTTTTATGGACAGGCAAAAAAATAAGTCAGTTGCACAAACCTCGCGTCTTAAAAAGTGTAACCTTTACAAAACCTGAAAATATTTTCAATAAGATGTTTGATAAAAAAATGGCAACATAGATAATAATTTTGAACAACCAAATAATTTGCAAATTTCAAATCGATATCACAACCAAGAAAATAAAAAACAGTTGGAGATTAAAAACTCAACTGTTTTTTTTATAGTTTTTCGCTACTTCAAATTTTTTTGTTCCCGCATTAAGAAATTTAATTAAGATTGCTTTTTAAGTTTTTCTAAAATCTGATTTTTATCTTCAGAAGGCAAACTAAATTTCCTCATAGTTATATCAACTAGTTATATCAACATCAAAATCATATTCTATTATAAACTGAACAATATTATCTATTTTTATTTTAATTTCTCTTTTTTCAACATCCTTTTAGATGCTATCTACACGAGAAAAATCCAGAATAATTATAAATACATAGAAATACAACGAACATAGATAAAAACGATAAAAGTATTAAAAATTTTAGCGTATCGGGTGGCAATACAGAGCCAACGTTTAAAAGCAAGGAAAGCATTCTCAAGAATACGTCTAAAACGATAAAGTGTACAATCATGATCACGTTGTTCAAGTCTGTTGCGTTTTAGAGGAATAACTGATTTTATGTTTCGTCTCGCAATATAAGACAAGATTTCGTTGGTATCATAAGCACGATCTGCAAAAACTAATTTTGCATCGATATTTTTTAATAAGTTAATAACTTCTTTGCAATCGGCGCGTGTTCCTTCTGTAATAATGAATTTAACAGACATTCCGCGATCATTGACGGCTAAGTGTATTTTTTAGTTAAAACCCCTTTTGTTTTTGATATGGCCTGATTTCCAACGCGAGCCCCAGCTGCATGCTTATGCGCTTTCATATGACTCGAGTCTATCATTAGCCATTCAAAGCTCACATCATATTTCAGTCTCTCACATAAATTCTTCCACATACCTTTTCGTTGCCATCGAATAAATCTTTGATGAACTGTACTCCAATTGCCATAATCCGGAGGCAAATCCCTCCACGGAGATCCTGTTTTAAGTATCCAAACAACTGCATTGATAAATTTCAGATTATTTTTGGCTATACTTCCACGTTGTCCAGGCCGACCTGTCAGATTCGGTTTTATTAGCTTCTACTTTGCGTCACTCATATCAAATCTACGATACGTTTTTTTTTTCATGTTTATTTTGCTCCTATTTTTTATTTTTCTCCATTATACTTTATTTTATAGTTTATTTCTCTTTTTTACCTTTTTTGTGTAGACACTATCTATCAAAAATTTGATATAAAAAAAATATCGGTTTGCAAAATCGAAATAACTATAGACAATTGCTTGGATTATTAAAATATATTTTTATAAAAAACATGTTCTTGATTGTATGAAAAATGTTGTTTTGTATCGACAAAAAATTTTTGATCCCTAATAATTTTTTTTTATAATTAAAATCATATTATTAGCTTGGAGGTGATATTTTATGAATTTTAATGGAATGGATATAGGTAAATTAATGCAACAAGCACAGAAAATGCAGGAAGAAATGCAGCAAAAAAAAAATGAGCTTGATAAAAAAACTTTCGAATTTTCAGTTGGTGGCGGTGCCGTAACTATAGTATTGAATGGCGCATATGAGGTTATATCAATAAAAATTTCGGATGAAATAATTAAATCTGGGGATATTGAAATGCTACAGGATTTAATTTTAAGCGCATTCAACGGCGCAGTTAAACAAATTAAAGCAGCGTCCGAAAGTTCTTTTGGAAATTTCGGGAACCTAAAAAATTTTTTTTAAATAAATTTAACAGAACAAAAAATATATGTATGTGTTACATGATATAAAATGGCTAAATTGAAAGTAATCGACGCGCACTCAATGCAAAAAACACGTCCGGCAATTTATTTTTATGCAGCAAAACCGGCAGTTGTTTATTTGCATGGGTGTTCTGTTTTACATTTCATTTCCAAGAAGAACAAAACGGACATAAATTAAATTACATGCTTGGTCTTTTCAGATGCCAGAAAAACAATAGAATCAGTTTTTTCATCACCAATTTTTAGATTTTGATTATAAGGAATATCGTTTTTTGGAATCTTTGGATCCTGATATTTTGATTTATACCGATGATACAACTTTTGCCACAAAGATTCATGTTTAAAAATACATATGTAACCAAAAACAACACTTGAAACCATAATTGCCAGTTGTGCGAAAAAATTCATCATAAAGCAAGTTCAAATAATATTAGTCAAAAATATCACAGCGATAATAAGAAAAACTATTCCGACAAACGTAAATATAAAACATAAATTTTTCTGGTTAGGGCTCTGATTCAATTCTAGATCTCTTAAGTTAACGCCTGTGTTATTTGCGCTCGCTGTATTAATTTGTTCATAAGTATTTTTTTGTTAAATACACTTAAAGCATTTTGATTGATATTTTTACTATACGTTATTGTTTTCAATTCGTTTTCATTTTCCCACGTTAATTTCACTGTTATTGTTTTCGATTTTATTTTTATTGTCAATATTGTCAGTACCAACTCTATCTTGTTTTTCATTTTTGTTGTTAATAATATTTATATCGATTTTTTTGTTGTATTCAATTATTATGTTTTCAATTTTATTTTTGTTATTAATATCTCTTTCAGAGTTGTTTTTTATTTTATTTTCTATATCACTATACGTTTTACTTTTGTTTGTCTCTTCTCTCTTACTTGATTTTTTTTTAGAAGACAAATTCTTAATAATCTTATTATCCATATTTATTTTTTTATGGAAGATAACTCTCAGCATTAGGTTTTGTATTATTTTAAAATAGGCTTCATTGCCATATATTTCGAGAAATTGGTTGGATTTATATACAACCAATCCTATTTCTACATACGGTAAATCAACTTTACTTTTTTGCTGTTGGTTATTATTTTTATTGTCAACGGTTCGATTTTTTGGACATTGTTTTTCCATTGCAATGTCACTTTTGTTTTGGTTGACTTAGCTTATTTCGTCTTTTTTATTATTAGCCACAACAACGGCGGCCTGCAGTGTTGCACTGGATTTAATAAAAAACTTAAGTTTCGTACTTTGTTTAGTGATTGGGTTTATGATACAAATTCGATTATTAATTACACTGAAAAACTTGGCATTAAAACCTTCATTTCGCCAAAATCCAATCGGAAATTTAAACGAAAGTTTAATTCTACTTTATATCATTTGCGGCATATTGTCGAAAATACATTTTTGAAATTTAAGCGTTGGCGCGGTATCGCTATCCGCTATTTCAAAACTTTTGTTGCCTTCCGTGCTTCTTTTTTTGTTCGTGCTATTTCCCTGTCTCTTGCTTCTCTTTAATTTTTTTGTTATTATCCATCATTTTTTAAAATTGTTCTCTTTAAAAAAATTTTGGTTTACCATTCACCATGAGTTTTGATGTTTAGTAATAAAACCAAGCTTATGAAATTTTTTTCTCGATTAACAAGCGATAATAGCGATAATTTAGTGATTACTCATAGTAAGGAGCGGATTAAATAACGTCGGATTAAATACTTCACTTCTTGTTTATCGTTTATTGCTTTGTTACTTTCTTTTATTTTTTCTCGTCTTTGTCGACACTCTCTGGTTTTTATTACCAAAAAAAATTTAATTTTTAGTTTTATTATATCGTTTTTTATCTGGCTAAAAATATAATCTCTTGAAGTTCTATTTTTAAGAGGCTTTACCCCCCACACTCAGATTTCAAAAAAATAAATTAAAACACTCGACACACATTATTTTTTATGTTATAGTAAAAATATCACATCAAATGAATTTGTTTTTAATGTGAATAAAAAAAATTTAATTGGTTAGGTGCAGTATTTTGTCGCTAAAATGCACTTTTTTGTTTTTATTTTTATTTTTAAAAGGAAATGTTTTAGACAGCGTTCACATAAAAAGCAAGTCAAAAATAAAAGCAAAGGAGATGGTAGGGATAAAAATAGAATCAAGCTTGTCATGACGAGTAAGAACTTTTCTCAAACGTTTTAATCTCAGGAAATATTGCTCGATATTATTGCGTTGTTCATAAATGTGTCTATCATAACGCCAAGGTAACTTACGATTTTTTTTTAGGTGGAACAACTGTCTTAAACCCGTGATCCTTGGCTAAAACTAAAGTTTTATCATCTTCGTAAGCTTTGTCCATCAGGAAATAATTATTATTTTTGGAATATATGGATTCAATCAGCTTTCTTTCTTCGGGAGCATCGTGAGAATTGCCAGGAGACAAACGAAAAGCCACTGGACATGAAGATGTACAACATAGGTGTAACTTCGTTGTCAGGCCTCCTTTTGAACGTTCGATGTTTTATTCTTGGTGATTGTTTTTGTTTATATCTGAACTCACTTTTATGCTCGTACTATTAATAGAGAATATATAATCCTATTTATTAAGCAGTTTTTGCTTTTTCATAGCTCCTAAAATAAAGTTTCAAAAAAAAAGCAGTCGCTTTCGCAATTGTACTGCTTTTTGACCATATACTAAATTTCATATAAACTGTGTGCCAATTTCCATATTTTTTGGCACTGTTCTTTATTTGCAAGCACTCTCTATTATGTAAAGTATAACACACATAAATTTGTAAATTGATATCTTCGCCGGTTTCCTCTAACACCTCTTACATAATAATTTTAAAACAAATTTTTTTATTTGTCAAGATCAAGCTCAAAAATTTTTATAAGTTTCATGATTTTTAAACACAAAAAATACATGCTCGTTTTATTTTTTCACAAACATGTATTTTTGTTATCATCAAGGAATTTCTTCTATTTACCAGCATTACAAAATTCGAAGTTTTCTGGAGAAATAAATTTGCAATCCGGAATATTTTTACTTCTTTTTGTTACCTGCTCAAATGATGCATGCCATCCAGCTTCACCCTTCACCTTTTTTTGGCATTCACAAAAGTAAATATCTTTTCTAAGGAGTTGTCTGTGAAAATAAGCGTTATAAGAGATAACAACAAATCTTGAAGCCGCTGATACAATCGCCAATACAAAAAGCTGCTTTGGCACCGTTATTAAAAAACATGCAATAATCAATATCCAAAACGAGATATTAGCAATAGCGCAGAGTATATTAACATATATAAACTGCCGTCTTTCGTTATTACCTCTGATGTCTTCTCCCGATAAAAAATTTTTTCCAACAAAACCACTAAAATATATATTTCCGATAAACCTAAAAAAATCACCAATCAAAATAGTCGGTCTGTTTTTATAATATTTAGAATCATATACATAAAATTTAGCATGATTTTGAGCCTTTCCGTCATCATTTGATTGTTTTTCTCTTGGCAGTTTCATTTGCATGTTGTGGTTATTAGTCTCTATCACAATCGTAAATAAATTAGCAACCATCATCACAATCACCAACACAGAAATCCATGTCGGAAGTGTTATTAAAAAATAAGAAACGAACAATGCTATGGTAATAGGCAGCGTTCACATAAAAAGCAAATCAAAAATAAAAGCAAGGGAGATGGTAGA
>CAMKTI010000100.1 GCA_946415665.1 uncultured Clostridia bacterium | reverse complement strand
GATTTTTATTTTTATTACATGGCTAAAAAAATTTATTAGCTGACTGAAGTGTTTTATTGCTAAAAAAATTTTTTGTTTTTTTTTTGAGGAGGAAAATGTTATGAATGGAGATCGTAAGCAAACCGAAGATATCGCTAAATTGCTATCTATAGTAAACAACAATGATAATTGCCTATTACAAGAGTCCTAAATGTGGTGTTATATACATAGATCAGAGGAGGGCTATGTGTATGAATACAAGAAGGTTTATACATAATCCAAAAGGATTGCTACACGAAGGCAAGAGAATAGTAAATCAATCTGGCGATACAAAATATATTCTTTGTGTGACTATGGTTAACTTTATGTTACTATGTTATAATGTACTGCCGCAGCAGCAGAGTTAAGCAACTTGTCTGGAATTCCACAACGGTACACTTTCAGAATGGGTCAAAAATGTTGATGAGGGAAGTTTTTAGGCTCTTTACGCCAAAAAACAACCTGGCAAAAAACCAAAACTCAACGATGAGCAAATGGCAAAAATCAAAGAGGCTCTTTTGAAACCGTCAACTGAGCCTGGTTACTATGTTTGGGATGGCATAACACTTTCTGATTACATAAAAGAAACATATGATTATGATGTTGAACTAAGTATCCGCCAGTGCCAGCGCATCTTCAATAAACTTGGATTTTCACGTATACGCCCTCAATCACATCCTTCACTGGGAGAAGATAATGAGACGTGACGAATGTAAAAAAAACTAAACGACACAAGCAAAATCCCTGGGGCAATAATCACTTTTCAGGACGAAGTTCATTTTATGGCAGAAACAAGTGTGACTTCAATGTGAGCTCCAAAAGGCTCCAAGCCTAAGGTGAAATCATATCCAAGAAGGGATAAGATTCCTTATAGTGGATTTGTAGCACCGTCCATCGGAAAGTTTTTTGCCCATAAGCCAAGCTGGTTTCATTACAAGACCACGATAGAATCCATAAGATCATTTCTCAGCGAATGCCCCGCTCTGGAATGATGCAAGTACTACATGATTATGGATAATACTCCCTGGCACAAAAAAGCAAAGCGTCTTATAAAAAAAAACCTTAATCATAAAAGAAAACCTTAATGGCTAATACTCTGATATCAATGATTAGGTCGTGTTCGTGTACTTTCCGCTACATTTTCCGGATCTAAATCCGATAGAACAAATGTGGCGTGTTACAAGACGTGAAGCCAAGCATAATCGATTCTTTGCAGATGCAAGAGAGCTTGAGGAAGCATTAGACTCGTATTATGAAATATATGCTAAACACAATGAATACCTGATATCGTCATGCTCATTTTATTTTTTTAGCGAGCAATCGGCATAAATCAATGTCATTTACTATAGAAAAGTTTTTATTCGTTATAATATATAATAAGCTTGATTCTATTTTTATTTCTACTATATGCGTTGCTTTTATTTTTGATTTGCTTTTTATATGGACATTGCCTAATATTTTTTCACATCCACTAAAATTATTTATAAAAATTTTACGGAATCAAAAAAAATCGTCCTGGTTAAAAATTTATTTTTTATGGAAAAAAATATTTCCTTGACAAAAATATAATGTTTGGTTATAATTAACATGTTGCTTAGATTGCGTTTCAATGTTTTTTTTGATTTCAAAGCCATAGCTTATTTGTATTTTTAAAATTTGATGGAGGAGATGATTGTGAAAAAAAATAATTTGGAACAAAAGCCTGATTTTGGTATAGAAATTACTAAGCTTGTTGAATTAATTGATAAAGAAAAGAATGAAATAAAAAATATCGGAGATAAGACAAACACAAATTATAATTTTAGAGAGAGCATACATAAATTAATAAGTGATGCAAATGATACATTTAATAATGGACAACCAAAATTTATGTTTTATAAGAAGGATAAACGTAAAAAAATGTATGAACAGGTTATCGGGCCTTTTTTTACCTTGCTGAAAGAAATGTCTGGAAAATGTGTCGATTGTGAATCTGATTGTTTTCCAGTAAATGCAGACGCATTGTCACAGTTAACAGATATTGTGAAATGGGGGAAGGATTATTTTTCAGATGAAAATGTGTTACAAGATATTGAGCAACAATGTTTTGATATCATGAAAAATATTATGATCAATAAGAAAAAACTACTGCTAGAAGCTATTAAAGCACATAAAATAGAAGACGGATTTTTAAAGACAAATTTACAACCAACTTTAGTGAATGTCCTGACAGCAAATAATTATTTTTCACGTATTTGTAAAACAGAACAGGCGTATGAATTTTTAAGGTCGTTTTATGAAGATATATTTGATGAGTTGATAAAACTTTTAAATCAAAGCTATGAGCAGAAAGATCATGCGATGCCGAAGAAGACAATTGATGCTAAAGATAATGAACTAACAGACCAAACAATTGGATTTCAATATGAAACTCAATTAATGGGAGTGTTTTTTAAGGCTGTGGCAGAAAATATTCATGAAACAAATCCACATGCTGCATATATCATTGGTAATTTGTTTATAGACAAATATTACAATAACAACGAAAAGCAAAAATATTTATATACTCCTTATCTTATGTCATTTATCCAAAATGAATTTAACGATGAGGTGCAAACCAGCGATCCAGATTATTTTCGAAAAAAATTAAAATTGATGAGTGATAGAATCGATATTTTGAAAAGTAACACTGTGAAAAAAATCGATAGTCAAAATATCGCTCAGACAAAACGTTATTTTGGATTTGCGCCAGATGAATTTTTTGGTGTAAGGGACGGGGTTGCAACAGATAAAACAGATCAGACAGCTGAAAAATTTAGATTAAACATGGATTATGTAGCACAACTTGAAAAGGCTCTTAGTTTTGCTTGGTCAAGTTGTGACATATTATTTCATGATTATCGAAAAGAATATATGGATGATCGAAATTCACGAGAAAAACGTGAAAAATATGAAAGGATAAAAAAAGATCGACAGGATATTTATGACATGTTTCGTGATTTGGAAACAGAAAAGCAAAAATTATTAAAAAATAGATTGACTGATTTGATAAGCAAAAATTTTCGTTCGTTAAGTAAAACCGAGAAAATTTTACGTTCGTCATTTTTGATTTTAACATTTCTAATCTATGCGCCAATTTTTATTTGTATCAAAACGTTAAAGAAATTTTTTCATCGTTTACGATTGGGTTTCGAAGCCATATTGAAGCTTTATGCCGGGTTTCGAGGTTATAGAACGTGTAAAGATGTTCGGGCTGAAGATTGTGAATTAAATCTTGATGGGTTAAAAATAAATGAAAATCAGGAAATCAATACACGAATAAAATGGTACGAAACAAAAACTTGCCTTTTGATAAGAAGAATTTTATTTCCAATTGATTTGGTGATTCATATTATTATCGGGATTTTTGCGGCAATAAAAAAAATTTTCACGTCAATAATAAAAGTTTTTACAGTAGTAAAGCAAATTTATCAAGACATTTGGGATGATAATGCATGCTCTCATATGTTTAAAACAGAAGGCGTAGCTAAAAATAAATCAGAGGTAGTTTGTGATGAAAAATCTAGAATTTCCGTTTTGCCAAAAGGTAATATTAAAGTTAGAAATAAATTTATCGATATGAGTTGTCCGAGAGTTCCTTATTATGATTTTTCAAAAAAACCAAAATCCATTTGGAATCACATTCAATGCGTAACAGGATTTAAAAGTATTAAAAGTGCTAACGAATATGATAGATATGCGCACGAACATTCGGGTACTCCAAGATTGAAATATGACTGTCCCAAAGAACTCCAACAAAAATGATTTAAAATAACTTGCGCATACATAAAAATATACATATAAACAAACTATAAAATCGTGGCTAATAACTTCGAAATAGAGGAAATAAAATAAATTTCAATCACAAAAACTTTATTTTAAATAAAAAAAGCAGACAAATTATTTGTCTGTTTTTTTGTCCGCGAAAAAAATTATAAAATCAGAGCTAATAATTAATATTTTTTCACACCCATCGAAATCATGTATAAAAGTTTTAGCGAATCGAAAAACAATCCTAATTAAAAATTTGTTTTTTATAAAAAAATATTTTCTTGACAAAAATATAATATCAAATTATAATTATTACGTAGCCTTTGATTACGTTTTATTGTTTTTTTAATTTAGGAGGAATTTATTATGTCTGAGCGCAAAACAACTTTACTTGAGGGTGACAAGTTGGCATTTAAAGATGCTTCTAAAGTTGATGTACTCAAGGAAACAGTAAATAAGTTTAAAGATTTTGCCGAGATATCTAAAGGCAAACCATCAGAAGAAACAGAAATTGGTTTGCCGGAAAGTTTGGCACAAACAAATATTTTTCGGAATCTATTTTGTAATCATCCGTTTAGGCAAGGTAAAACAAGTTTGCAAGCACCAATTTATTTGGATTTAGCATCGATCCAAAAAGCTTGGGGAAAAATAGAATTTAACAAAAGCGGAAATCCAAATTTTGATTCATTAAAAAATGGAGAATTTGAGAAATATATTCCTGCGCTTGAAAATATAGCTGAAGTTTGTATGCCATATCTTTCGGTCAAAGAAAATCCAAATAAATTTTTAAAATTGGCGTTGGATTATCGTGAACGACAAGTGGTTTTTGTACGTCCTAATGATATGAGAAAAGAGGATGGAGAGTTTCAATATGGTCCAGACAAGGCAACAATAGATTCTCCAACTTTGCCGCTTTACATTGGATTAGATAGAATAGCGCAATTTTTAAATTTTTGCGTTTTGATTAATTCGTTGATGGCAAACAAGGACGGGGAAATCAAAAAAGTTGAGCCATTAAGTTTTGAAAAAGATGTTTTAAAAAAGCTTTTAGAACAAATTAAAGCTGCAAAAGTAGATCTAGATGATTTAATAAAAAAATGCGGCAACAAAACTCTAAATCAATATAAGGAAGAATTGCGTGAATATCGAGAAAAATATGACCAGGATGTAGCAGACTGTGCAAAAAATGACAAAGACCAAAATGTTTTGAATGTGCTGACATTTGTTGAGTGGATGGATAACAGTGTTCGTAATGCAAATGAAATTGATTATTCCAGAATAAAGAGTAATGATGATTACAAAAACAAGTTAGATATATTGTTATACCTTGATTCTATTCTTCAGTGTGAGGCTGCAGTTGATAAATTTATTGATAGTAAAGCTTTAGAACCGTCAATTTTAAATTGGTTTAGAAACGCGTGGAATTCTATAAAGTCAGCTTGGAACTTTTTGGCTAACAAAATGGAATTATCTCAAGGATGGTTGTGCAATATAACACAAGAAAAAAAAGATATGCAATTCAAATCAAACGAAATAATCCCGAATTTAGATTTAACCCAGTATAAAAAAACAGATCCCAATTTGGACTATAGCGATAAATAATAATTTTAAATTGCAGCACTTTCTTTTAAATAAAAAAGCAGACAAGTAATTTGTCTGCTTTTTTTATGCGTGAAAAAAAATTATAAAATCGGAGCCAATAATCTCGAAATAGATTCTTTTATTTTGATAAAACAAGACCGATTTTCATAATCCTCTTTTAAAATTTCTTCACACCCGTTTAAATCATTTATAAAAATCTTTTCAAATTCACTTGTCAAATTTTTGTCATATATAATCGCATTTGTTTCAAAATTTAATCTAAAACTTCTTATATCCATATTTGCCGTACCAATCGAAAATAATTTTTTATCCACCAAAATTAATTTGCTATGCAAGAAACCTTTTTTATACTTATAACATTTTGCACCCGCTTTTAATAATTCACCAATATAATACAAACTTGTCCAATAAACAAAAATATGATCTGGTTTTGCCGGAATAATTATTTTTACATCTATTCCCGAAAGCGCCGCCGTTTTTAACGCTTCTAAAATACTATCATCTGGAACAAAATATGGCGTTTGAATATAAATATATTTATTGGCCTCGTTTATCATTTTAAAATAATTAAATTTAATTACTTCCCAAAAACTATCAGGACCGCTGCTTATTATTTGCATGCTCGTGCAATCAACCGTTTCTATCTCGGGAAAATATTTTTCCTCTAAATTAAGCTTATTATTTACACAAAAATTTCTATCCATGATAAATCTCAATTCCAATTGCTTTACTGCATCGCCAAAAATTTTTATATGTGAATCACGCCAAAAACCAAATTTTTTTGATTCGCCTAAATATTCATCGCCAATATTAAATCCACCTAAATATCCAATTTTTCCATCTATCACACAAATTTTTCTGTGATTTCTAAAATTAGCTCGAAAAATTTTCGGTGGCAAAAAAAATATTACTTCGCCACCGGCATTTATTAAATCTTTATAAAAATCGCGTGAGTTTTTTATACATCCCATCCCATCCAATAAAATTCTAATTTCCAAACCTTCTTGTGCTTTTTTAACCAGCAAATCCAT
>CAMKTI010000099.1 GCA_946415665.1 uncultured Clostridia bacterium | reverse complement strand
ATAGTGAAGTGGATATCTTGTCCGCTAGTAATGCAGAAATAAAATTGATACTTGTAGACTATGGATTCCATAGAAACGAAGATTTTCTCACTAATAAAGCTGGTATGCATATCAGCAAACCAAGTGATCTTTTAAATATAAACTTATAATTTGTCAGCAAAATAAAACCCTTGATTCAGCGGTTTTTAATATTCGTGTCTTTCTGTCAGCGAAATAATACCGCTTTTAAAATAAAAATGCCCACTTTTTTGTGTCAATGTCCGAAAGGTCCGCGATGTGAGCCACTAGTCATATCAAGACATATTTACGTCATTTCAATTTCCAATTTTTAAAGAAGTCGGAAACGAATAAATCCTTATTTGCATATATAATTCTATTCACTTCCTTTTTGAAAAGGTCTAACAAGTCGACAATCTTGTCCTCTTTTATGCCGCGTTTGATTCTTCAAGGACCGGAGTTTCTTGTAACCTCCTCTTCAACGTTTATAGTCTTGGTTTCTTTTTCAGGTTGAGATTAAGAGATTTATTCAAAACAAAGTGGAAACAATATCGCTAATAAGATAATCTCTTAAGAGGTTGACACAAAACACAAGTATCTAGTGGATTATATCTGAAAAGAAGTTGTAATAAGTAAAAAATAATGTTTTGAGCCATTCTTAAATAGAAGTGGCTCTTTTTATTTATTGCAAATAAAATTATAATAATTCCGAGACCTTAATATAGATACAGATGTCTGTTGGAGCGGGCATCTTAGTGTTTTTAATAGATTTATTGTTTAGAAAACTCGGTTGTTTTAAAAAGGAGATTTCTCCCTATCTAACAACATTTAAAGGAGACTTTTATGGAAAATAAGAAGAGAGTATTTATATCGTATGGACATAATACTTTTGACCACGTTGTCAATCGTTTGGTCTCCGATTTAAAAAAAGAAAATCTATTTGAAATCTTTCTTGATAGAGATGTTCTTAATTACGGTGATTGGGAATTTCAAATCACCAATGGCATTGAACAATGCGATATCTTTATTTTCTTAGTGTCTAAGAAATCAACTTTCGTTTCTAAGGAATCGCATTCTTTAGATGGTTATTGTATGAACGAATTGTCTAGAGCAGCGGAACTAAAAAAGATGATTATCCCTGTTTGTTTAGATGATTCATATCTACCATTATCGATTACAAGACTACAAAGGTTATTCCTCCAAAAAGCAGGAACTTTAGATGGAAAAATCGTGGAAACAGTTTATCAACCTGTCTATGACAGATTGTTAAAAATATTAAAAGGTGAAGAAGAATTAGGACTATATTTAAAATCCTTTGATATCGCTACCGAAATTCAATCTTTTGATAACACATATGAAATCGGTCATCACACCTTAAACTTTATCGGTCGTGAATCTGTCTTTAAACATTTTGAAGAATGGTTAAATAATCAATATAGTACGCCAATATATTTAATTCAGGCTGCTCCTGGTGTTGGAAAAACCGCGATTAGCGCGATGCTTACTTTACGATACCCAGAAAATATCGCCGCCATTCATTTCTGCGCTTATAACAACAAAGCTAAAACTGATGCAAAAAATATTATCAAGAATCTCGTTTCCCAATTAGCGCATCGTAGTGAAGCTTACGCTGAAGAAGTAAGAAACATTTTAAAAAGAGAAATCGATGATAATGAATTAGATGCGAATAGATTATTTGACCTATTTATTTTAGAAGCCGGAAACAAAGTTTCGTTTGATAAAAAACAAGTATTTGTTATCGACGCTTTAGATGAAGCGGTAGTGAACAATAGAAATGAAATCGCTCATATCTTAGTGTCTTCACAAAATGTTTTACCTTCTTGGCTTAAATTTGTGTGCACAACTAGACCTCAAAAGGATGTTTTAGTGTATTTCACTAATTCTAAAGGATATCTCATTGATGAAAACAAAGAAGACAATCTTAATGATTTAGAGAAATATTACACAAACGAATTTCCTGAGATAGATAAGAAAACTCTAAAGATTCTCATAGAAAAAACTCACGGCTCTTTCTTATACGCGACATCAATAGTTAAAAGCATTAGATCGAATGAACGTCATTTAGAAGATGTGAAAAGCTTCCCAAGTGGAATTTATGAATATTACAAACTTTGGTTTGATAATATCTTCCCGAATATGGATGATTATTTACCATTAAAGAAAATAATCTCCCTTCTTTTAGTTTGTTCTATCGCTCCGACATTATCTTTCCTTTCAACCGCCACAGAGATAGAACCTGATGAACTTCAAAACCAATTAAATAAAGTAGGATCATTCTTTGTTGTCATCGAAGATGAAGGTGAACAATATCTCAAAGCGCGTCACAAAGCTATTTTAGACTGGTTAAGTTCAAATGATGCTGGTGATTATCGCATTTTAAATAGCTATGGAAGTAGTATTCTTTTGAAATATATTGTTGATGTTAAAAACAATTCTGATCAATGGTTCTGGCAAATGGATCCATATGTTATCGTGGATTATCAAAATTGTTTAAGAAGTCTTAATAAGCCACAAGAATTAATGAAATTATTGACGGATGCTGAATATCTTAATGCCTGTTTAGGATCTCCATTCTATACACTTTATGAAGGATTAAGTTCATACATTTTTAATATTTCTTTCTTATATAATTTCTTTGAAAAGTCATTTAATAAAATGAAAAGTCCTGCGTTTAAAAATCCTGTATTCGCAGTTTATTCTTCACCGTGCTTTATCTATATCTTTTCTAATTATAGAAAACAAATGTATAATTCCGGTTTATTTAACCAATTAGATAAATGCGGATTTACTCAATATTTAAAAACTCAAGACCCATCAGATGATGTGGAATTCGATTTAGGCATTGGACAATTCTATTATATTTCTCAACACTACGAAGAAGCTTATAAATCTTTAGAAGATTTTGTTAGCAAACATAAACTTGAAGATTTACCTGTTACTTTAAGATGTGAAATTGAAAGAATGGCAATGCTTGTCTACCGTAAACTTGTCCTCTTTGATCGCATTGTGGAAATTGGTCCAATAACCATTAAAGATTCTAAAGAAGCAAAGGAATTGTATGAGGAATCTTTGGCGAATTTGACTTTGTCAAAAGTCTTATGCCGCGAACTAAAGAAAGAAGAAAGTTATGCTTATGCAGATGAAGCGGTAAGACTACTTGAACAAAGAGTGCAAGAACAAATGGAAGAGGGCACACAAGCTGAAGATCACTTATTCCTCGCGGAAGATTATCGTGTTTATGCTGATGCTTGTATTTGGCATTTTGATTTAGAAAAAGCCAAAGAAAACCTAAATAAAGCTGGTGCAATTTACACTTTATACAATAAAGGCGATAGATATTTTACTAGATTCTTATATACATCGCTTTTCTATGAAATCGTTTCTAAAGGTGAAGAAGAAAACATCATGGAATTGATGGAAGACGCGATGAAATCCGTGGATGAAAATAAAGATAATTACGATAGGGGACAAACCTACTTCTTAATTGCACTTTATTATTTTATTAATAATAAGAAGGATAATTCTTACCTTGATTTAGCGTTAGAAAACGCCAAAAAAGCTGTGGAAATTGATGATAAATTAAAGATTTATTTAGAAGCTCTTGAGGCTAAATGCTTATATAACTTGATACTTCAAGAAATGGGTCAAAATAAGTTATATAGCGACCGCTATAACGAATACACAGATAAATGGATTGAATATGTTGAATCATTCATCTTAAAGATAAAGGAATAATATGGAAAATTTTCTAACTAATTTACTTAAAGAAGCTAAAGATATCTTCTTTCAAAAACATAAAACACTTCATCATAAGTCCATTAACGACCTTCTTTCTCAAGCGGATTTGGAACTTAATGAATACTTTGTTAGTGCAATAAAAAAAGAGTACCCTCAAGCGAGAATTATTGCCGAAGAAAGTGATAATGATAACCTTACTGATGAATTAACTTTTGTCATTGATCCATTAGATGGAACATGTAATTATTCTATGGGAATACCACTATGTGGTATACAAATCGCAGTTTTAGAAAATAAGAAACCTATTCTCTCCTTTATTTATTTACCAAATAATGATGAATTATATATGGCTAAAAAAGGTGAAGGCGCTTATTTAAATGGAAATAAAATAGTGGTTAATAAAGATATTAAACATAATGATGGCGTGCTTTTATCAAGTGACTTCTATGAAGATGAAGACGATATCGAATTAAATAACCAATATAGATTATTAAAGGATTTACGCTTAGATTTCTTAAAGACTCGTCTATTCGGTGCTTCTTGTATTGATTTTTCTTATTTAGTCTCCTCAAAAGCCCAAGCTTATATTTGTTATTATCGTCAAATTTGGGATATCGCTCCTGGATTATTGCTCGCTAAAGAAGCGGGATTATATGTTTCTAGAATAAATAAAAAAGATTATCGATTTAACGATAAATCGTTAGTTATCGCTAATAACAAAGGAACTTTAAATCTGATACTAGATAAAGCTAGTAAATATAGTAAATAAAAAAGAATCCGCTGAAGTTATTCAGCGGTTTTTAATATTCGTGTATCCAATTGTCGATACACAGATTTTTACAATCTTAACAATAATACGATTATTTTCTAGCTAAGTAAGCTTTGCTTAAGAAATTAGAACGTCAATTGCCGTACAAATGGTCTTGTGCTTTGGTCTAACAGAAACAAGTGCAAAGACAAGAAAAACCACGGACTTATATTTTACGAATATGATTGTAAGTTTGATGGAAAGGATGGATTATATAACATCCTAAAATATGAAACCGATGATAAAGTTCAACAATTAATAGATGAATTAAAAGAATTTGCATTTGTTGTTTGTCCTGATTATTCGGTTTATGGCAATTTTCCTAATTATAAGCAAATTGATGCTTTATCTAGAAGTAGAGAAGTCGGATACATCTTATCTACTTATGGAATCAAAGCCGTTGTTAATTTTAGAGCCACATATGAATGGACCTATGAATTAGCATTAACTGGTATTTGTTATAATGGAATTGTCTCTATTGGAACATTAGGTTGCCTTAGAGACAAAGAATCTAGAACATTATTAAAAAACAGTGTTCAAGCGTTAGTTGAATATATTAAGCCACGCATAATCATTGTTTATGGTTATGCTCCTGATGATATATTCCAAGTCGCTAGAGATAGTGGGGCTGATGTTTGGCAATTTGATTCTGAAATAAGCAGAGCTTTTGGAGGTCATCATTATGGGGATGAAATCTAAAAGTGCACATTTTGGAAGTGGTGCTGGAGGCCCATCGATTAAAACAGGTAAAAGTCCAATCAAAACCAAGGGAGATCATAGTCATAAAAGTAAGCAAAAAATCTTTGACAAAACAGGACATGTAACTTTCAATAGCATTTCATCGAGGCGCGAATTCTTCTTGGGGAAGAGCGTTGCTAGATTAGAACATGAATTGAATAAACATGGGTATGAAACAACACGTAGAGCATCGACTCATCGAGGTTCTAGGGCAAAATTCATTGTGACTTTGAATTCAACAAAAGAAAGAAACATTGCTCAAATACAGGTTTCTCCAGGTAGTAAAAGACACGGGAATGTGCCTTATGTTAAAATAAGCACATCTGATATTGGAAGAATTAAAATAGTTGCCTCAGATTCAAAATCGTATAAAAGCGATGGCAAAGAAAACGCAAAAATTTTATTCAGGAGGAAAAGATAATGAAATTATTAGAACAAAATGTCCTACCATTTGATGGATTGGATGAAATTAAATTATTGTCATCACTTAATGATATAAAAGAATATTTGAAAAAGAACAACATAAAATTTACAGTGGAATATCAATCAAATAAGGGGTGCAATCCTGAAGTTCCTTGGACAATTTTGCACATTGATAATTCCATTTCTTTAATGTTTGCAAAAGATAAATTATGGCAAATTTATCTCGAAGAAGATTTTAAAGGTGCATTACCAAACGGAATTAGAATTGGGATGTCTATTGATGAGGCGTTGAAGATTGATCCATCTTTGAAATTTGATGACTGGAATGAAAATTTTGAATCTGATAATGGATATTGGCTAGAGGACGATTTAACTAATAATACAGTTTTATCTATTGCTGTATTCATTAAAGAAGTTTTAGACGATGATGTTTTCTACCGTTATGAATGGTAATATATCATTAAAGATAATTAGATTATAGTACCACTTAGTGGTACTTTTTCTTCGAAGATTAATAAAACAGATAAAGAAATAACAAAATTACATAGAGCATTTTTATATGGGAAAATATAGAAATTAGAATGAATGCTTCTATATGGGAAAAAGAAATTTGTTCAAAAATAAGAAAAAACACGCACTTTAACGTACGTGTCTTGACAATCAGTCGTGGCGGAGTAGGAGAGACTCGAACTCTCGCACCAGTTGCCCGATCTACTTCCTT
>CAMKTI010000098.1 GCA_946415665.1 uncultured Clostridia bacterium | reverse complement strand
AAAGGCATCTCCTATAAATAGAGGTGCCTTTTTTGTTCGGTTTTTAAGTGAATTTATTTTGATAGATTATTTATCTCCATATTATTATTATTAATATTGTTGGTGTTTTTCTCACTATTATTATCGTTACTTAACTCGCTGATTTTACTTTCTATATAAACACGATCACCATATGTTTCTTTAAACACAGCTAACAAATCATTGATAAATTTCAGTTTTTCTTGATTACCAACTATCGGTTGGCAACGACCAATCAAATATCCTTGGCCAATAACACAAATCAAAGGTGGTTCATTTCCATCGATCTTTTTTTTATGCTCCTCTAATCTGTTGTTAATATCATTTGCGTTTTGATCAAAGTATAAACTGCAATCGAAACCGCTAAAAACTAATTTTGCATTTTTAGCTGAGATAGGCTTCTCGTTCACCTCCAGAACAATTGTTTCCAATGGTCCATTTCCTTGTTTTTCTTCTAAAAAATCGTTGCTTGTAAGATATTGCCATTCAAAAATAACATCTTGACTTCCTTGAGTTACATATGGAGCATCAAATTTTCCTGGCAAATATCTACCTCCAAGACATTGTACCATTTTATTTTTATATAGCGTTTCTGGTTTAGGTTTTTCTTCGTTTTTTAAATTTTCAATTTCATTATTTCCTTTATTATTCGATCCCTTATTTATTTCAGTAAAGCCACCAAAATCATTTATCGTGTTTTCTGTGAAATTGTTATTGTTAACGGAGTTTTTGTTTTCTGTCTGCATAACATTAGCAACTTCCTCTCGAATTAATTGCCCCAATATATTCCCAATACGATATTTATCGTTATCACTTAAATTTTTATCAATGTGTAATTCGATTTCATGATTTGTACTTTTATTTACGCTATACAAATCATTTTCATATTCTCCCCAAATTAATTCTGAAATCCAAAAAAACGGATTAATTAAATTTAACCAACCCCACGTTGCATTTGAAAAATAATATTTAACCGACTCCAAAAAACTTTTTCGATACGCAAAAGATCCAAATGGATGCTTTCCAGCATGAGCCCAAATAGGATTTTTTAATTTATTCCCATGTTTTTTGAGCAATTTTTTTATAATTCGCTCTCCCAATCCATTTTCAATATTATTATTTTTGTCCTCTAAATACATTTCTAATACATTTCGTCCCATCGAGTGAAAAGTACAGCTATGATTATGACTTACAGCTACGGTTTTGTCATAAGCTCCCTGCAAAAAAGTATCTAATTTATTTTCCTTTAAATCAATGCCCTTTAAATTAATATCTAGTTTAGCAGTATTAAGTTCATCATTTTCATTCATAATCGTCTACCTCCAAAAAATAAAACAAAAAATACAAACCAAAATAAAATTTATATCGAACTATAATTTTATTATAAAAAAAATTTTTTGTTGTGTCAAGTTTTTTTCAGATTTAAAGCACAAAATGTTTTTGTTATAATGATTTTGATTTGAAGATTAATTTTAAAAATAAAAGGAGAAAAATTATGATTAAATCTGTTCGTGGAACAAAAGATATTTTTGCAGATGAAGCATATTTATGGAATCAAATCGAATCAATCATAAAAAATATTTTTTTTGGATTTAATTTTTTTGAAATCAGAACGCCAGTTTTTGAACACACAGAATTATTTTTGAGAAGTGTCGGGGAAAATTCAGACATAGTTCAAAAAGAAATGTATACGTTTCAAGACAAATCAGGGCGAAGTTTAACTTTAAAACCTGAAGGGACAGCAGCAGTTGTTCGTGCCGGAATCGAACATAATTTATTTGACGCTTATCAAAAATTATTTTATATTTCGCCAGCATTTAGATACGAGCGTCCACAAAATGGAAGATATCGCGAATTTTATCAATGCGGTGCAGAATTTTTTGGTTGTGAAAATTCTGAATGTGACGCAGAAATTATTTTTTTGGCTGATAAAATTTTGCGTGATTTGGGCTTAAAAAATATAAATCTAAAAATAAATTCGATTGGGTGCAAAAATTGCCGACAAAAATATAATTCTGAGTTAAAAAATTTTGTGCGAGTGAATTTACAAGATTTTTGTTCAGATTGTCAAAAAAGATTCGCAACGAATCCATTAAGGATTTTAGATTGCAAAAAAGAATCGTGTAAAAAATTTTTATCGGACGCACCAAATATTTTAGATTTTTTGTGTGATGATTGTAAAAATCATTTTGAGCGATTAAAAAATTTGCTGGATAAATTAAAAATTAATTTTGAAGTTGATAATAAAATCGTTAGAGGTTTGGATTATTATACTCGCAGTGTTTTTGAATTTATTTATAATGATATTGCGATTTGTGGCGGCGGACGATATGATAATTTGGTTTTTGAATTAGGCGGCAAAAAAATTCCTGCTGTTGGATTTGGTTTTGGCATGGAAAGATTAATTTCTGTCATAAAAGAGCAAAATTTGTTTTGTGATTGCAAAAATAGATTAGATTTATTTATTGGAAATATGGATTTTGAATCTCGCGAAAAAGCATTTTTGTTAATGAATTATTTGCGCGCTGAAAATTTTAAAATTGAATATAATAATCAGGAGCGAGGAATAAAATCGCAATTAAAAAATGCGCTTAGATTGAATACAAAATTTTTTATGATAATTGGCGACGAGGAATTAAAAAATAATGTGGCAAAAATTAAAAATTTGGAAAGCAAAAAAGAATATGAAGTTGGATTAAATGAAGATGAAATAAAAAAATTTTTGTTGGAACGAAAAAGTTTGGAGGAGAAAAGTTTATGAAAAGAAGCGATATGTGTAATGATGTTGATGAAAAAAAAATTGGGAAAGTTGTGACGGTTTGTGGTTGGGTGCATAAAAAAAGAAATCTTGGGCAATTAATTTTTATTTCTTTGAGAGATCGAACAGGTTTGGTTCAAGCAGTTATAAAACAAGATCAAAAAGATCTATTTGAGTTAGCAAAAAATATAAAGTCTGAGTTTGTAATTGGAATTACGGGAATGGTTAATGCGCGCGATGAAAAAGATATAAATCCGGAGATGAAGACCGGAAAAATAGAAATTTTGGCACAGGATTTAATTATTTTTTCGGAATCAGAAATTACACCGTTTAGTATTTTGGATAAAGATGTAAAAGAAGATTTAAGATTAAAATATAGATATTTGGATTTACGGCGTCCGGAATTGCAAAAGAATTTATTTTTGAGGCACAAAACAGCGCAGGTTATAAGAGAATTTTTGAATCAAAATAATTTTTTAGAGATAGAAACACCTGTTTTGACAAAATCAACACCTGAAGGTGCAAGAGATTATTTAGTTCCGAGTAGAATTCATCCGGGAGAATTTTATGCTTTGCCACAATCGCCACAATTATTTAAGCAATTATTAATGGTTTCGGGATTCGATAGATATTATCAGATTGTAAAATGTTTTCGAGATGAAGATTTACGCGCGGACAGACAACCGGAATTTACACAAGTCGATATGGAATTATCTTTTGTTGATGTCGACGATGTAATTGATTTGAATGAGAGATTATTAAAAAAAGTTTTTATGGAGATACTTGGAAAAGAAATAAAAACGCCGTTTTTAAGATTAAGTTATAAAGAAGCTATGGAAAGATTTGGCTCGGATAAGCCGGATTTAAGATTTGATTTGGAAATAAAAAATTTGAATGAGATTGTTAAAAACTCTGGATTTAAAATTTTTGATGAAGCGATAGAAAATGGTGGAAGCGTAAGAGGATTTAAAGTTGAAAACATAAATTTTTCGCGCCGGCAATTAGATTATTTTGCTGAGTTTATTAAAGATTTTAAAAGCGATTTTCTTGCGAATATTTTGATTGATAAAACGGGAGAATATAAAAGTTATTTAAAAAAATTTTTGAGCGACGAGAAAATAAAAGAAATAATAAATTTATTTGATGCGAAACCCGGAGATAGTATTTTGATTTGTGCGGATAAAGAAAATAAAATTGTTTTGAATGCGCTCGGAAATTTAAGAAATTATGTGGCAAAAAAATTTGATTTGATAAATAAGGATGAATATAAATTTTTGTGGGTAACAGAATTTCCAATGTTTGAATGGTCGGAGGATGATAAAAGATTTTTTGCTGTTCATCATCCGTTTACAGCACCAATGGATGAAGATATAAAATTTTTGGATTCGGAGCCGGAAAAAGTTAGAGCAAAAGCTTATGACATAGTTTTAAATGGATTCGAATTAGGTGGCGGAAGTTTAAGAATTTATGATCGTGGCCTGCAAAAAAAAATATTTGATTTGTTGAATTTAAAGCAAAAAGATATAGAGGAAAGATTTGGATTTTTGCTTGAGGCTTTTAAATATGGTGTGCCTCCGCACGGTGGTTTAGCATATGGTTTTGATAGATTGATAATGCTTTTATTAAATCAGGATTATATTCGTGATGTAATTGCTTTTCCAAAAGTGAAAGATGCTTCGTGTCCATTGACAAATGCGCCGGGAGAAGTTTTTGATGAGCAACTGGAAGAGTTGGGAATAAAAATAATAAAAAAAGATTCGGGTGAGGAAAATTAATGACGGATGTTGATAAATTTAATGGGCAAAGTTTTGGCGAGGAAATTGCTAATTCGATTACGCATGGAATCGGATTAATCGCTTCGATTGTGGGATTGATTTTTTTAATTTTAAAAGCTTTGGTTTGTGGAAATATTTATAGTCTTGTAAGCGGAATAATTTATGGCGTTTCGCTTATAATTTTATATTTTAGTTCGACGTTTTATCATGCGATAAGTAAAAAAAAAATTATGGCTAAAAAAATTTTTCGTGCGTTTGATCATTGCTCGATATTTTTTTTAATTCTGGGATCGTATGCGCCGTTTTGTTTAGTAAAACTTGAAAAAAAAATAGGATGGATTTTATTTGGCTTTAATATTTTTTTAAGTGTAGTCGGGATAATTTTAAATTTGATTGACATAAAAAAATTTCATAGGTTGTCTTTGATTTTTTATTTATTAATGGGATGGTCGATAATTTTTTGCGCGCGTCAAATAATAAATTTATTAGATTTTAGAGCGCTATTGTTATTATTGATTGGAGGAATTTTTTATTCGCTCGGAATTATTTTTTATGTAATGACAAAACCAAAATATATGCATATGATCTGGCATTTTTTTGTTTTAGGTGGAAGCATCTTACATTATTTATGTATTTTATTTTATGTTTTGCCTGTTAAAGTTTGAGTTAAAAAATTTTATTTGAGTTGAGTGTGAATAATTTTAAAAAACTGTCGAGTCGGCAGTTTTTTTGTTGTGATAAAAATAGATTTTGGATGATAGTGATATAAAATCTGATAATAAAATAAACGGAAATGATAAACACGTGAAAATTTTTAAAATGGCAATTAAAAATTTAAATCTGTGTTTGAAAATTAATTTTATAAAAAAATTTAAATTACCTCTTGACAAATAAAAAATTTTGTTTTAAAATTAACATTGCCAAGTGAAAAGAGACATGATTTTTTTTTGGTAAATATTTTTTTTGATAAAAGGGAAGAATTAAAAATGAGTGAAAAACAAAATAAAAATATAGAAAAAATAACTGTTTATGTAAAAGATCTAGGTCAAAACAAAGTTAAATTAAAATTGGAGCCTGATGCAACATTTGAAGATCTTTTAATAGCCTTGAAAAAATCAGAAGGTACAGAAATTATGAAATCAGTAGCATGCTTTGAGTTATTTTTTGAATCGGAATCTTTAAGCAAGAAACTTAAGGGCCAAGATTTCAAGCAGATAAAAATAAGTGACCTAAATATTAAGGATTGTTCTACATTGATGTTTTTGGGGCGTTTATTTTCGAGAGAAGACGGATTGTTTTCATGGGCCGATATAAAAAGTGCGGATAAAAAAAACTTGACTGATGGATGGACAAAAAAGCCGAATGCAATAGAAATCATTAATATAGACCTAGTAGATGTAAACCGAGTAGTAGGGCAAAAAGTAATGATATCATTGAACAAGACAAGCAGCGAAAAACATAAACAAGTGAATGCAAACATTAATGACTTAAACAACTTAAAAACAGAAAGCAGTATGTTTAGAGAAAAAGAAAACACGGTGAAAAACCAATCGTTACTCAACAATGAAGAAAAAATGTTGAAAAGTGATGCAATAAGTGAAAAATCAAATGGGAGACGGAGTTTCAAATCATTTTTTCTATGGATTTTTGAACTGTTTTTTAGAAAACCTAAAACGCCAGTGGAAACTGAAATTAGTTCTAAGATTTCAGGACCTTTTCCCAAAAACAACTTAATTCAAGAAACAAAGAATGTTCCTGACATTTCAGCTCAGATCAGCTCTCATGAAGAATTTAATTGATATGCTTTGTGAAAAAAAATAAAGTTTAAATTTAAAACAGGTACCTTTATAAATACAAATAAACCAATTAGCTTAAACAACTGAAATCTTTGTATTTTATTTTATGTTTTGCCTGTTAAAGTTTGAGTTGAAAAAATTTTATTTGAGTTGAGTGTGAATAATTTTAGAAAACTGTCGAGTCGGCAGTTTTTTTTGTTGTGAAAAAAATAAATTTTGAATGATATTGATATAAAATCTGGTAA
>CAMKTI010000097.1 GCA_946415665.1 uncultured Clostridia bacterium | reverse complement strand
ATATTTTTATTTGACACAATAAAAGTCGAAAAAATTTTTGGGGGTTGGAGGTAATCAGTTATTATTTATCTTATAATAATAATTTAAAAAAACAACAAAACACTTGACATTTATATTTTTATTTGACACAATAAAAGTCGAAAAAATTTTTGGGGGTTGGAGGTAATTATGTTGGAAACAAAAAATGCTGATCAAGCTAAAGATACAAACATTACTGCTGAGGGAATTAAGAATTTTTTGAGTGCAGTATGTGAGATCGTTGTGTATGATTTGAAGTATAGCAAAAATTTTGCGAGTATTGAATTGGTACTAAAAAAACTGCAAAAGGATACAGTTTTTACTCAAGCAATCGAAGACAAGGCGGACATTTTGTATCAAAAAATGTATGATGATATAGACAAAACGATGAAAAAAGATCAATGTCAACAAGGTATAGTCCATCGTTATTTTTGTGGTAACAATAACCTTGGTTCGTGTTGGAAAAGCGAATTTTGCACATTTGTCTCATTTTTTTTGCCCAAAAAGCAACGCGATAAATTGCAAGAAGAATTATTAAAAGGATTCTATTCAATAAAACAATTTAAGTGTAAAATACCAACATCACTCGAACAATACTTGTTAAGTGATATTAAAGAAATTATTTATTCAAAGAATAATCAGCAGAATAATATAAAACGAGATAATAATTTGAATCAGTGTAATCATTATGTAGTGGAACTAATAAAAGACGACAATGATGAATTTAACAATGACAAAGAATTACAAAGACGATATGTAAAATTATTAAGAATCATTCGAGATGATATAGTTTTTGGAAACAATGCAGGTTATAAGGAAAACAAAAATGAGTTGCTGACAGCTAATAATACCTTTATTGAGAAAATGAGTGATATACAAAAAACATATAAACAAATGCCGGGTTGGTTGCGTTCTAAGTTTGAAATTGGCTGTTTAGATGATTTAACAATTCGTGAAAAATATGTCATGAAGAAAAATGATAGCCAAATATTATTTTATGAGCTTAATAAAGAAAGTAGCTATAATAAAATTTGTCCGAATATAAATGCGATAAGAAAAGTCATTGATGACTGTAAATTGTCTGGCTTGGAGTCATCAGTTGAGGTTTCAACGGCAAAAATATGTCTTATGAATATTCTCTCGTTTTTTTATTACGGATTGAATTTGAAATTTTTTGCTGATTTGTTTAGATTAGATATGCATAAAGAAGATTTTACGATATTGATACCGTTATCGATTGTAATGGCGCAGATAGCTGGATTTGTATTGTTTCCATTTTATTTACCGCTTGTTCATTTTTTTTCAGTTGTGTTTGGTTTGGTGTTTTTAATTTTTAATTTGCTCAATTATGAGGGAAAGTTTATATCAAGTGAAGATATAAGAAAATACAATTTAAATCTGAATAGATTTAGCAATTTTATACAAAAGGAATTTTATACGGATAATATAAACCAAAAAATAAAGAGTGTGCAAGAAAGCTCAAAATACGACGAAATAATCGACAAATATGAAAGAACAAATAATCTACATATACCAAGTGGATATCATGAAAATTATAAGTGTGATTGTCTGGATGGTTGTTGCGAATGTGGTTCGTGTGATCGTAATTGTTATTGTCCAGATGCCGGAGAGTGTCTTTGTGCATGCCTTAATGGTTGTGCACAAGATCCGCGTTGCTGTGAACTGTGTTGTTTGCTTTTGCTTTGTCCTTTGTGTGCACCATGCATAGCTGGTGGAAGATAATAATACTTTCAATTTGCAATCTAAAAAGATGGTTTAAAACCATCTTTTTTTATGCTTAAAATTTATTTTCACGGTAAACATATTATTTTTAATAACCAAAAGAATACTTGATTAATATTTTTTTAATGATATAATCGCTCTGTCGGTTTGAAAAATTTTATATCCGGCAGATTATTTTTATATTAAGGGGGTGAATTTATGCCGACGATAAATCAGTTGGTTCGCAAAGGCAGAAAAACTTTTTCGAAGAAAACCAAAGCACCAGCTTTAAGATTCAAAAAAAATAATAATACTGACAGTGATAACGGAAGTAACTGTTGTCCACAAAAACGTGGTGTATGTACAAAAGTTTATACGACTACACCAAAAAAACCTAACTCTGCTTTGAGAAAAGTAGCCAGAATTCGTTTGTCAAATGGATTTGAAGTTACAGGATATATTCCGGGTGAAGGTCATAATTTACAAGAACACAGCGTTGTTTTAATTCGTGGTGGAAGAGTAAAAGATGTTCCTGGGGTACGTTATCATATTATTCGCGGAACTCTGGACACAGGTGGAGTTGCAAAAAGAATGCAAGGACGTTCGAGATATGGTGCGAAACGTCCGAAAGATAAAAAATAAAATAGTCCACTTTTCTTGTGCCAAAAATTTTATTTATAAAATTAGATTTAATTTAGATTTTTTATTCAAGAAATTTTGGTCGTACAAGGCATTATCGTATGATAAATACGAGTACCGTTGATTTAATATAAAATTTATTAAGGAGGGAAGAATATGTCACGAAAGGGCCGTATTAAAAAAAGAGATGTTTTGCCGGATGCGAAATATAATAGCAAGCAAGTAACTAAATTAATTAATCAAGTAATGCTTGACGGAAAGAAGCAGATAGCAACAAAAATTGTATATTGTGCATTTTATATTGCTTCTAAAAAAACAAACGAAGACGCGATGGTGGTGTTTGAAAAGGCCTTAGCTAATATCATGCCAGTTTTAGAAGTTAAAGCACGTCGAGTTGGTGGTGCGACTTATCAAGTACCAATCGAAGTTAGAGCAGCTAGACGTCAAACTTTAGCTTTGCGTTGGTTAGTTGTTTTCAGTCGAAAACGTGGAGAAAAAACAATGCAAGATAGACTTGCAAATGAATTAATCGACGCTATGAATAATACTGGTGGGGCAGTTAAAAAGAAAGAAGAAATGCATAGAATGGCAGAAGCAAATAAAGCTTTTGCGCATCTTAAATATTAATCTCTTGATTATTAACACGCGAATTATTTAATATTTAGAGCGCAATAATTTAAAATAAAAAATAAAAAAGGAGGGAAAAACTTGGCAACGAGAGAATATCCGCTTGAAAGGACGAGAAATATTGGAATTATGGCGCATATTGATGCCGGAAAAACGACTTTGACAGAAAGAATTTTGTTTTATACTGGGAAAAATTATAAAATCGGAGATACGCACGAAGGAACAGCGACAATGGACTGGATGGAACAAGAACAAGAAAGAGGAATTACTATTACGTCAGCGGCAACTACGACCTTTTGGGAATTAAACGGAGAGATGTACAGAATAAATATAATCGATACGCCGGGACACGTTGATTTTACAGTTGAAGTTGAAAGATCGTTAAGAGTTTTGGACGGAGCGGTCGGTGTATTTTGTGCAAAAGGCGGAGTGGAGCCACAGTCTGAAACGGTTTGGCGCCAAGCTGATAAATATAAAGTTCCAAGAATGGCGTTTATAAATAAAATGGATATAATGGGCGCTGATTTTTATAACGCTGTTGATATGATAAAAAAGCGTTTAGGTGCAAACCCTGTGTGTGTGCAATTACCGATTGGCGCAGAAGATAATTTTGTTGGTATTATTGATCTAATGGAAATGCAAGCTTATATTTATAAGGATGAACTAGGCAAGAATATAGAAATAACTGAAATTCCAGAAGATATGCGTGAAAAAGCGAATAAATATCATGTTGATATGATAGAACTGATTGCGGAAACAGATGAAGAGCTCATGGAAAAATATTTATCAGGCGAAGAATTAAATATAAGTGAGTTAAAAAAAGCTCTGAGAAAAGCATGTATTGCAACGCATTTGACACCAGTTTTTTGTGGTTCGGCGTATAAAAATAAAGGTGTTCAGAAATTATTAGATGGAATAATAGAATATATGCCTGCGCCTGTAGATATTCCTGCGATAAAAGGAACAACTGAATCGGGAGAGGATACTGAACGACATGCTTCGGACCAAGAACCGTTTTCGGCGTTAGCTTTTAAGATTATGAATGATCCGTTTGTTGGAAAACTTGCATTTTTTAGAGTTTATTCTGGAGTTTTAGAAGCAGGTTCGTATGTTTATAATTCTACGAAAGAAAAAAAAGAACGCATCGGACGAATTTTACAGATGCACGCCAATCATCGCGAGGAAACATCGAAAGTTTATTCTGGAGATATTGCGGCGGCTGTAGGGCTAAAATTTACGACAACAGGAGATACACTTTGTGATGAAAATTCTATCGTAATATTAGAATCTATGAATTTTCCAGATCCTGTTATTGACGTCGCGGTTGAACCAAAAACTAAAGATGGACGCGATAAAATGGCAATTGCACTCGCAAAATTAGCCGAAGAGGATCCAACGTTTAAGACTCATACGAATTCGGAGACAGGTCAGACAATAATTTCTGGAATGGGTGAATTGCACTTAGATATTATTGTTGATAGAATGTTGAGAGAATTTAAAGTTGAAGCAATAATTGGAAGTCCGCAAGTTGCTTATAAAGAAGCCATAAGTAAAGCGACGGATGTCGAAGGAAAATATATAAAACAATCTGGCGGTCGCGGACAATATGGTGACTGTAAAGTAAAATTCGAGCCAATGGACGTAAATGATGCAAGTAAAACTTATGAGTTTGTGAATAATATTGTCGGCGGAGCGATTCCCAAAGAATATATTCCTGCGATTGATGCCGGAATTCAAGAAGCAATGCAGTGTGGTATACTTGGCGGTTATCCTGTTTTAGGAGTGCGAGCAATTTTATATGATGGTTCGTATCATGATGTCGATTCGTCTGAAATGGCTTTTAAAATCGCTGGGTCTATGGCATTTAAAGAAGCAATGCGAAAAGGAAATTCGCTTTTGCTTGAGCCAATTATGAAAGTCGACGTAACTGTGCCGGAAGAATATATGGGCGATGTAATTGGTGATATAAATAGCAGACGCGGGCGAATAGAAGGAATGGAATCGCATAACGGCTCGCAAGTTATTCATGCGTTTGTTCCGTTGGGAGAAATGTTTGGGTATTCGACGGATTTGCGTTCAAAAACACAGGGTCGTGGTGTTTATTCGATGGAAATGAGTCGCTATGAAGTTGTTCCGAAGAGTGTTCAGGATAAAATAACCGGCGGAAAAAATTAAATTAAAGATTAAAGTTAGATGATAAAATTTTTTTATGTGTAAAAAAGTGGGAGGAATTTAAATGTCGCAAGGAACTTTTGAAAGAAATAAGCCACATGTTAATATTGGGACAATTGGTCACGTAGATCATGGCAAAACAACATTAACAGCGGCAATTACAATGACGTTGGCGAAAAGATTGCCAAGCGATATTAATAAAGTTGTTGCGTTTGATCAAATTGATAAAGCACCGGAGGAAAAGGCAAGAGGAATTACTATTTCGACTGCGCACGTTGAATATGAGACGGAGAAGAGACATTATGCGCATGTTGATTGTCCAGGTCATGCCGATTATGTAAAAAATATGATTACTGGAGCCGCACAAATGGATGGAGCAATCTTAGTTGTTGCTGCGACGGATGGACCAATGGCGCAGACTCGTGAGCATATCTTGCTTGCACGTCAAGTTGGTGTGCCTAGAATTATTGTTTTTATGAATAAATGCGATATGGTTGATGACGAAGAATTATTAGATTTGGTTGAGATGGAGATTCGCGAACTTTTGAGCAAGTATGAATTTCCTGGAGATGATATTCCGATTATTAGGGGATCAGCTTATCAAGCTTTACAAGATCCGAGCGGTCAATGGGGAGACAAAATTATGGAACTTATGGACGCTATTGATAGTTATGTCCCAGATCCAGTGCGTGATATTGATCATCCATTTTTGATGCCTGTTGAAGATGTATTTTCAATTTCGGGTCGTGGAACTGTTGCAACTGGAAGAGTTGAGCGTGGTATCGTGAAAGTCAGTGATACGGTTGAGATTGTTGGATTAACTACGGAAAAACGTCAAGTTGTTGTTACTGGCGTTGAAATGTTTCACAAGCAATTAGATCAAGGGCAAGCCGGAGATAACGTTGGTTTGTTATTGCGTGGTGTACAAAGAGATGAAATTGAGCGTGGACAAGTTTTGGCAAAACCGGGAACGATTACGCCGCATACGAAGTTTACAGCTCAAGTTTATGTTTTGACCAAAGAAGAAGGTGGGCGTCATACGCCGTTTTTTAATAATTATCGTCCACAATTTTATTTTAGAACAACGGATGTTACAGGCCTTGTTTCATTGCCAAAAGATGTCGAAATGTGTATGCCAGGCGATAATGTTGAAATGACGATTGAATTGATTACGCCTGTTGCTATGCAAGAAGGATTGAGATTTGCTATTCGTGAAGGTGGAAAAACTGTTGGCGCAGGTTCTGTCGTAAAAATTATTGAGTAGTAAAGTTTTATTTTTAAAGATTAAGCGTCGGGATTATTTTTTCTCGGCGCTTTTTTAGGGAGTGTTGACAAAAACGATAAAAAATTAAAGAAAGTAACAAAGCAATAAATGATAAACAAGAAGTGAAGTATTTAATCCAACGCTATTTAATCCACTTCCTACTATGAG
>CAMKTI010000096.1 GCA_946415665.1 uncultured Clostridia bacterium | reverse complement strand
TTTTATCTCTACCATCTCCATTGCTTTTATTTTTGATTCGCTTTTTATGTGAACGTTGTCTAACTATCGCTGACAGATTGATAAAAACGGTGTCTTTTATCGTAATATCCAGTGAATCTAAAATTTTTTTAAAAGAAATAACAAAACAAGAACCACAGCATTTAGATAATTTTTTACGTTCCAAACAAGAGTAAAATATAGACAAAAAAATTATGTATCTAAAAAAAGATATTTTTTTAAAAAAGTCTTGACAAACAATATTTTTTTGGGATAAAAGAAGATTGCGATCGCAAATTATATAAAATATAAAATGGAGTGTGCTATTTATGCAAGACAAAACATGGTTTTACAAAATGACAGATTGATAAAAACGGTGTCTTTTACCGTAATATCCAGTGAATCTAAAATTTTTTTTAAAAGAAATAACAAAACAAGAACCACAGCATTTAGATAATTTTTTGTGTTCCAAACAAGAGTAAAATATAGACAAAAAAATTATGTATCTAAAAAAAGATATTTTTTTAAAAAAGTCTTGACAAACAATATTTTTTTGGGATAAAAGAAGATTGCGATCGCAAATTATATAAAATATAAAATGGAGTGTGCTATTTATGCAAGACAAAACATGGTTTTACAAAATGGGTCAGTCCTATGAAAAAGGACAAAATAACTTGAACAATAAATTTTACAAAACAGGTCAAACAGGGCAATCTGATAAAGAGAAACAGAAACATTTACATTTATTAAATAAAAAAAGACAAAACAGTTGGCGCTGTAACGAAGGACAAAATAACTGCAGCGATAACAAGGTTTACAAAATGGGTCAATCTTATCAAAAAGAACAAAATAACTTGAACAATAAATCCTACAAAACGGATCAATTCTATGACAATCATGGCTATTATGAAAAACAAGATAACTTGACCACCGATGAAAAAAAAATTTTTGCTATGACTAAGAGACAAGGTCTAGTCGAAAAAGAAATTTATTCTGTTTTAGATAATATATGGGAATATATCGAAAGTGGTAGTTATAATAAAAAAAACTTGGGTTTTATGCTACGCAATTTGACTCAACAAAAGAAACTAAATAATAACTCCATTAATCAAATTTTGGTTATGACGGAACAAATTGACGAAAAAAGTTTGGGTTTCACGCTGCAAAATTTAGCTGAAAATCAGAAACTGAACAAAAACCAAATTGATCAAATCTTGGATATAACAGAAAAAATTGACAAAACAAATTGGAGTTACGTACTGCAATATTTAGCTAAAAATCAGAAACTGGACGAAGAACAAATTAATCAAATTTTGGTTATGACGAAACAAATTGACGAAAAAAGTTTGGGTTTCACGCTGCAAAATTTAGCTGAAAATCAGAAACTGAACAAAAACCAAATTGATCAAATCTTGGATATAACAGAAAAAATTGACAAAACAAATTGGAGTTACGTACTGCAATATTTAGCTAAAAATCAGAAACTGGACGAAGAACAAATTAATCAAATTTTGGTTATGACGAAACAAATTGACGAAAAAAGTTTGGGTTTCACGCTGCAAAATTTAGCTGAAAATCAGGAACTGGACGAAGAACAAATTGATCAAATCTTGGATATGACAAAAAAAATTGACAAAAAAAATTTGAGTTACGTACTGCAGTATTTAACTAAAAATCAGGAACTGAATGAAAACCAAATTGATCAAATCTTGGATATGACGAAAAAAATTGACAAAAAAAAATTGAGTTACGTACTGCAAAATCTAGCTAAAAATCAGGAACTGAACAAAAACCAAACTGATCAAATCTTGGATATAACAGAAAAAATTGACAAAACAAATTGGAGTTACGTACTGCAATATTTAGCTGAAAAGCGGAAACTGAACGAAAACCAAATTAATCGAATCTTGGCTATGACGAAGCAAATTGACAAAACAAGTTTGAGTTTCACACTGCAATATTTAGCTGAAAATCAGAAACTGAAGGGAAAACAAATTGATCAAATCTTGGCCATAACGAAACAAATTGACGAAACAAATTTGAGTTACGTACTGAAAGATTTAGCTAAAAAGCAGAAACCGAGCAAAAAACAAATTGATCAAATCTTGGCCATGACGGAAAAAATTGACAAAACAAATTGGAGTTATGTACCACAATATTTAGCTAAAAATCAGGAACTGAACAAAAAACAAATTAATCGAATCTTGGCTATGACGGAACAAATTGACAAAACAAATTGGAGTTACGTACTGCAATATTTAGCTAGAAATCAGGAACTGAACGAAAAACAAATTAATCGAATCTTGGCTATGACGGAACAAATTGATGAAAAAAATTGGAGTTACGTACTGCAATATTTAGCTGAAAAGCAGAAATTGAACGAAAACCAAATTGATCAAATCTTGGCTATGACGAAACAAATTGACAAAACAAGTTTGCGTTTCACACTGCAATACTTAGCTGAAAAGCAGAAACTGAACGAAAACCAAATTGATCAAATCTTGGCTATGACGACAAGAATTGACAAAACAAGTTTGAGTTTCACACTGCAATATTTGGCTGAAAAGCAGAAACTGAACGAAAACCAAATTGATCAAATCTTGGCTATGACGATAGAGATTGACGAAACAGAAATTGACAAAACAAACAAAACAAATTGGAGTTATGTACTGAAAAATTTAGCAGAATGCAAAGGTTTCTTTTCAAAGGATTTTTTCGGTAAATCCATGACAAAAATAAAAATTGTACCTGGAATTTTAGAGAAAGATGTATTAGTGACTGAAAACAAACAAGAGAACAAGATTCTATCGGCAGGGGGGAAAAGTGGCAAAAATTTAAAAATTTCGACTGAAATTGAAAACCAAAATAGCTCGATATTTGTCAAATACAAACGGGAAAGTGATGGTAAAAAATCAATTTTAGAGTCTACAACAGCTGCAAAAAATCATCAAGAAGATTTGCCAATGTCACAGACTGGTAATAATATTTATAGTCATGATAATATTTAACAAATGATATTTTTAAAGAGAAAGGCTGCTTGCAGCCTTTTTTGTTGTATACTTTTGCTTCGATACTGGAAATTCCGCTGTGTATGGTTGAAAATAAAAAAGTGTGAGCAGAATATTATTTTTAGATATATCTTTGACAGCAAAAAATTATTCAGATATTGTCTACACGAGAAAAAGAGAAACAAAAAAAATAAGTTATAAAATAAAATATCGTGAAGACAGCATCTAACAAATATATATTTTTTCATAATCCAATTTTAATTTCATGATAATTATTTTTTTTACATACCAAAATTTTATTTTAGACAAAAAAAACGCGGCTTATCCCGCGCCTTTTATAAGATTATTTCTTTATATTTTTTAGCTCTTCAAGTTCTTTTTCTATGTCAATTCTCACAAATAACAAATCAGATTTTTTGGCCCTAACATTTTTATTACAAACACCAAATTTATCAAGTGAATCAAAATTTATATAACTTTCATCGAGATAAAACTGCTCAAGGATTTTTTTTGGTGTGTTTGGCATAAACGGATAAATCAATACACAAGCAATTCTCAAAATCTCAACTAAATCATATAAAAAACTTGCCAATTCATTTTTTTTCGTTGTATTTTTAAACAAATTCCATGGCTTAACTTCATCGATATATTTATTTGCAAAACATATTAACTCAAATGCTTTTACCAATGCCTCACTTATTTTATATTCATCCATTAAGTTATTATATTTTTCCACGATATCAAAACAAATTTTTTCTATTTGCTCATTTCTTATAAACTCAAAATTTTTTATTTCGCCGCCAAAATATTTCTGGATCATTCCATTCGTTCGCGAAACCAAATTTCCTAAATCATTTACCAAATCAAAATTTATGCGATTTACTAACGCACGATTGTTAAAAGTTCCATCTTGGCCAAAATTTATTTCACGAATCAAAAAATATCTTATGGCATCCACGCCATATCTCTCTATTAAAATTTTTGGATCAACAACATTTCCTTTTGATTTTGACATTTTTTCACCATCAATTATTATCCAGCCATGACTTAAAATTTTTTTTGGCAATTTTATTCCCAATGCCATTAAAATTCCCGGCCACACAATACTGTGAAATCTCACAATTTCTTTTCCTACTAAATGCAAATCAGCCGGCCAAAATTTTTCATAATCCAAATTATTTTCGTTCATAAATCCAAGTGCAGTTATATAATTTAACAATGCATCAAACCAAACATAAATCACATGTTTTTCATCAAAATCAACTTTTATCCCCCAATCAAAACTGCTTCGTGAAACACATAAATCTTCTAATCCTGGCTTTAAAAAATTATTAATCATCTCCCTCCGTTTTGAAGCCGGTTCAATAAAATCTGGATTTTTTTTAATAAATTCCATAATCTTATCTTGATATTTCGATAATCTAAAAAAATATGCTTCTTCTTGTGTCTTTTCAACTTCTCGCCCACAATCAGGACATTTATTATTAATTAAGTCTCTTTCATTAAAAAAAGTTTCGCATGGCGTACAATACCATCCTTCATAATTCGACTTATAAATATCTCCTGAATCATAAAGTTGTCTAAAAATTTTTTGTACCGCAGAAACATGTTTCGGATCAGTTGTCCTCATAAAAATATCATAATCTACGTCTAGTAAATCCCATAAATTTTTTATTTGCTCTACAATGCCGTCTACAAAATCTTGCGGCTGCATATTATTTTTTTTTGCCGATATTTCGATCTTTTGTCCGTGTTCATCCGTTCCAGTCAAAAATTTCACGTTATACCCACGCATTTTTTTATATCTTGCAATAATATCAGCAACAATCGTCGTATAACAATGTCCTATATGCAAATTAGCATTACAAAAATAAATAGGCGTTGTTAAATAAAAATTTTTTTTATCGCTCATTTTTTCCTCCTAAAAAAATATTTTTTATAAAAAAACTCCATGTCATTATATCAAAATCAACACTGAAACGTTTATAAATTATCTGTTTAATACAAATTAATACAAAATGGTACAAAAAAATGCCCAGAACCGGAATCGAACCGGTACGGAATTTAACTTCCGCAGGATTTTAAGTCCTGTGCGTCTACCAGTTCCGCCACCTGGGCAAAAATGGGAGAGGAAGGATTCGAACCTTCGAAAGCAATGCTAACAGATTTACAGTCTGCCCCCTTTGACCGCTCGGGAACTCTCCCAATTGCTGGATTAGTCTATCACATAAAAAAACGTTTGTCAAGTACTAAAAAAAAATTTTTTGTTTAAAGCTCATATACATATAAAACGCAATCACAAAATAAAGATAACAAATATTGCTATATCTCAGTGTTAGTATTATCAATACCAATATTTTCGAATTCATTAATACCGTTTTGAATTTGTGGTGTTTCAACACATTTTTCTTCTTCATTCACTTTATTGCCTGTATTAATTTCATGCTTTAATCGATCTTCGATTTGTGGTTGTGGTTGTAGACTTGGTGGTTTACGATTTAAATGAAGCGGTACAGAATTCACAGAAACATCGTTAAAGTGGGTCACTCCTGGTTCCCAAAGACAAAGCATCCAACAAGCAAAAACAACTACTCCGAAAAAACAACATGGCCAAGCATATATTTTAGCTAAAGCAAGCCCAAAAACAATTCCAAAAAAGGCTGCGACAATACATTGTCGCCAATTTCGTTTTACGAAGCGTAAAAATGCACACCTTATTGAATTCACATCTTCAAATACTACCGGTCTTTCTTCATCGTATTTTTTTTCTGGATAACTATTATTTATCTCATGGAAACTAGTACGATTAGTAAACAAATTCCCATTAGCACCAGGCAGATAAAAAACATTAGATTCACTAAGAATAGATTTATTGTCTTGCTTGGTTTTTACTGAGAGAAATATATGTTTTTCTTGAAATTTTATATTCGTCGGGTAATATTTTTTTTTATCAAAATCATAGTATGCAAAAAATAAACACCCGTTATTCCCTTCCATTAATTCCAAAACCAAAAATTTATCCTGTTTTTTTAATTCATCATCCGTATAAATTTCAATGGGAAAATAAAATCTTAACCCGTAAATAATTTCGTTGTCTTTTTTATCAAACTGAAAAAACTTACTTGTCGGTCCCAAATAATTAATTTTATCTTGAATCCAATCTTGAGATTTGTCAGTTAATTTCATTACTGGACACGGTATATTCCAATTTTTAGTTTTTGTTACAAATCCATGAGTATGCAAAAAATCTATTAAACCATTTTCGCCATCACATATTATTGCTACAGTTGCTTTATCCATTAAACTAAACCTCCACAAAAAAATAAAAATACACCAGCAACTAATATTTTAATTCCAAAAAATTTTTTTATCAAGACTCTATTTAATATTTCCATTATGTGGCGTCGACAAATACGAAAAAAAATCAAACAAAGCAATAAAGTAATAAACAGATGTAATATTTGCTTCTACACGATTCAATCCACTCGCTGCTACGAATAACCACTAAATTATTGCTTGTGAAGCAAAAAATAAAATTTTCATAAACTTGATTTTATTACTAAAAATCAAAACTCATTTTCAGTGGTAAACCAAAATTTTTTGTTTGTCAAGTAGCAAACAAAATTTTTTTTAAGGAG
>CAMKTI010000095.1 GCA_946415665.1 uncultured Clostridia bacterium | reverse complement strand
TTCGTTATATCTTTATGTATTTGTCATTCTTTTAAATTTTTTTCATGTAAACACTATCTAGAAAAAAATATTTCGGATTATATAGTTTGGTTTAAACACTGTATTCATGATTTTTGTAATATAACAAACAGTGTAGTTCATATAACACAATTCAATGGACTTTCTTTGGCTGCAAAAAATAGGTAGTTAAAACGGTCTTTTTTTATTTTATGGTTTCTAAATAACTTAAAGGCGAATATTCATTCGTCGGAAAAATGCCAGGCGCATATTTATTTAATATGGCATTATGGAGTTTTAGTGTCATACTTTCTTGGCTTAGTTGATCATTATCAGCTAATTTAAGTTCCATTTTTAATGTACTATCTTTGTCTTCAGATTTTGCGAGACAAGCAAATCCAAAAATATATTTTATAACGAACCATAAATTTATTTCTGTTAAACCAAAATTTTTTGCTCTATCCGAGTCAGACTGTTCTTTATAAAAATGCCAGTTATTAAAAGTAATTAATTTTTGACCAGTTCCGGATTTGTGAAATAAATATTTGCTACCACAAAAATTATTATAAAGACATATTATTGGACTAAATGCGATAAACAAAAGACCCACAAGTAAATCTATTAAAATATGCAAAAACATACCGAGATGCCCTTCTGTTTCGTTTTCAAAATCTGGAAATTTCCACAAATACTCTTTTCTTTTAAATGCAATAATTGCTGAATGAAAAATATTTATAGTCACTTTGATAGGCAAAAATAAAATATCAAAGACAGACTTTAAAATTATCAAAGGGATAAAACCAAAGATTAAAAAAACTGCGGCGGCAAAAATTTCATATGCACGAGAATTTTTTTTGTACGACGATAAATTTATGTCACAAGAAATTGATGTCTGTTTATCTTTTTTGGAAATACATGATTTCAAATCACATATCTTTTTTTTATCAGAATCAGTTTGTATATAGAGCTCCGATCCATATTGATTTTCTATATACATTTTGTTAATATTATCGACCTTTATTTCATTTTGTTCCACAAGGCCGGATAAATAATTTTTTATAGTCTGTTCTACATCTTCAGGTTTAAAAGATTCATAGGTGATAGCTGATTGTGGTTGTTGGATTTTATTAATGCTTAAATTAAAAATCTCACAAAAATCTTTAAATGATTGTAAATTAATATCTATACTGTCTAAATCAATTAAGAATAAAAAAGATTTTACAATAGACTTTTTGTCTTTATCGCTGATGAGATTCACTATTGTTTTTATTTTGTTTTGATCCTGATTACCAAAAATAAAATTATAAACTTCATCAAATTGATATTTTGTTGTAAGTTCGATATATTCGCTCAAACTCGATCTTAGATTTAAATCATAATTCAATTTTAAAATATCCATTAAAAACCACATTTGATAAACATTGTTTATTTTTTTATCATCACCTAAAATTTTATTTTTTATACGTTTTATATATTCATCATCAAAAACTTTTTGCTTATATTTTTTATCTCCTATCGATGCACTTAATAAAGCGTTAAAATAACGAATAAGAATACTATCAGGCAAATTATTTTGTTTTTCAGACGATAGAACTATTTTTTTTATATAAAGCGTAATATCTTTTCGTATGTCTTCAACTCTTAAATATTGTTTTGTCTTGGTTTTAAACTCTAATAATTTGATTGTTAAATAATTAATACTCAGATAGCTATCATTCGTAATATTAGACATTCCAATTATTTTTGATTGCCAATCAGAAAAAAATTTGGCAGCCGACGCATTTGCTTCATCCAATGATTCTTTCTCCAGATCAACAACCGAGTCCAAGTTTCGAAAAAGTTTTATTTCTTCATCAAGCTCACTATGACTTTTACTTTGATGAACATATGTTTTTATAAACTCACGCCATTCTTTCAATTCACAAGCTTTTGGATTCATACATTTCATCAAATAATTCAATGTCTTAAAACTAATTTCTTTGCCATCTAATAAATATTCGTCTAAAATCTTTTTAGTCTCATCAAGCGTAATTAATACCCCAAAATTATTACATAAATAAAAAATTCCTCTTATGCATCGACTGGTAAATACCTTTTTGTTCTGCAAATTATTTTTAGTACAAAAATCGTTAACCTTCTCTTTTACTTGATCAAGATCCAAACCACTAACATGATTTTTTATAAATGTTTTTAGGTACGAACAAAACTTATTTTCTAAATCTTCTTCTATCTTCTCCATCTTAACAAAAACACCTTTCCTTTTTAAATTTTTATCAAGCCATAATATTCTAACACAAAATATTTAATGATTAAACAAAAAAACTGAGAACAATATCTCCTCAGTTATTTTTTTGGCTGTTTATTTTTAAATAACAAATTTTATTGCCCAATTTGTTTTCCTAAAAAAAACGCAGCCATATTTATCAATTTATTTTCGTAATCACCCATTTTTTTTTCTTGCGACAAAAAAACTACTGAACCAAAAACTTCGCCGTCTGAAATTATTGGCACAATTAATTCATAGCTATATAAATTTTTTGTTTCACCATTTGCAATCAAAATAAAATTTTCATTATTTTCGCTTTCACTAGCATTAATTTTATCTCTTGCATTAATACATTTTTCTAAATCATGTGAAATTTCTTTGTCCAACAAATCTTTTTTTAATCCACCAGCTACTGCAATAATTTGTTCTTTATCTGTGATACAAACGACAATATTATCCAACACTTGCATCAAACTTTCAGCATATATTTTGGCAAAATCAATAAACTCTCCCATTGGTGAATATTTTTTCAAAATAACATTATTGTTGCCGTCAGTAAATATTTCCATTGAATCACTTTCTTTAATTCTAAGAGTGCGACGAATTTCTTTTGGAATAACTATTCTGCCTAAATCATCTATCCTTCTAACAATCCCTGTTGCTTTCAAAATAATATCCCTCCCAAACAATATTTTTTTTCTAACTCAAAAAATATCATTTGTAAAATAAGACTAATTTATACATTTTTATTCATAAATGCCAATCTTTGACTAAAAAAATAAAAACAACGCTGTTGATATTTTTATTTGCTTATTCTATAGTAAACAACAATGATAATTGCCTATTACAAACGTCTTAAATGTGGTATTATATACAAAGGTCAGAGGAGGGCTATGAGTATGAATACAAGAAGCTTTATACATAATCCAAAAGGACTGCTACGCGAAGGCAAGAGTATAGTAAATCAATCTGACGATACAAAATATGTTTTTCGTGTGGCTATGGTTAGGTTAACTTTATGTTACAACGTACACTTTCCGAATGGGTCAAAAAGGTTGATGAGGGAGGTTTTGAGGTTCTTCGCGCCAAAAAACAACCTGGCAAAAAACCAAAACTTAGCGATGAGCAAATGGCAAAAATCAAAGAGGCTCTTTTGAAACCGGCAGCTGAACCTGGTTGCTATGTTTGGAACAGCATAACGCTTTCTGATTACATAAAAGAGACATATGATTGTGACGTTGAACTAAGTGTCCGCCAGTGCCAGCGCATCTTCAATTTATGGCAGAAACAAGTGTGACTTCAATGTGAGCTCCAAAAAGCTCCAAGACTAATGTGAAATCATACCCAAGAGGAAATAAGATTTTTTATAGTGGATTTGTAACATCGCCCACCGGAAAGTTTTTTGCCCATAAGCCAAGCTGGTTTCATTACAAGACCACGATAGAATCCATAAGATCATTTCTTACCGAATGTCCCGCTCCGGAAGGATGCAAGTACTACATGATTATGGATAATGCTCCCTGGCATAAAAAAGCAAAGCGTTTTATAAATGATCAGGTCGTGTTCGTGTACCTTCCGCCATATTCTCCGGATATAAATCCGATAGAACAAGTGTGGCGTGTCACAAGACGTGTAGCCAAGCATAATCGATTCTTTGCAGATGCAAAAGAGCTTGAGGAGGCATTAGACTCGTATTATGAAATATATGCTTAACCCTATGAATAACTGACGTCGTTATGCACATTTCATTTTTTTAGCGAGCAATCGGCATAAGTCAATGTCGTTTACCATGGTTTTGTTTTATACGAACGCTACCCAATATTCCATACGGATATTAAAAAAAACAAATAAATAAAATTGGTAATAATAACTCGAAATCGAAAGGTTTAGTGATATCAGAGCTAGTTTTAATTTAAAACTTGAAACAAAAGATTTGTCGCATGATGACTTTTTTATTATAATTAAAAAGAGACGAGACAAATGCTAAGCGAAAGCGAGCAAAAAGCTTTGATTTTGGTCACATGCAAAAGTTATCGGAACTGCAACAGCGTAAAATAATTTTTCTTGGCTATAAAAAAAATGTCGATTGAAAATAAAAATTCAGTCGGTATTTTTTTTGTCGCAAAAAAATAAAATTTGTTTTATCAGCACTTAAATTATGCATAAAAAACTTGTTTTCTGTCGGAATAAAATAAATCAAACAGTGAACAAAAATATTGGAAACAAAAAAGATGTTAATAGAAAATGTAATTTACCAATTTAAATCTTTTTATCTTGGTTTCTGTTTCTTTGTTTTTTTATCCAAAAAATAGATCTACTCTAATAATTTATGACTGAATTTTATCTTTCCAAAAAAATATATCCAATAACAGCACTCAATAAATTTTTTTGCGATTAAAAGCTTGCCACACAAAAAAATTTTGATATAAACTAATAATATTTTTTAATAAAATTTATTTTATCCAAATAAAACTTTATGTAAGTGAGGTTGATTTTTTACATGACTAAAAAACACAGCGCCATAAAAATAATTACAAACATGATTTTTATTAGCTTATTAGGAAAGATTTTAGGGCTCATCCGAGAAATTTTATTTGCAAAAAATTTCGGTACAACAAATATTTCTGGTACAGCATTTAATTACGCAAGTAACATTCCTAATCAATTTCTTGATATTATGTTTGCTTCGGCGATTAATTCAAGTTTTATCCCGATTTTTAATCGCGAATTCGAAAAAAAAAATAAGCAATCAGCTTTCGAATTGCTTAATAACTTTTTAAGTTTAATTCTATTAATTTCAACCATTGCATCTTTTTTCATGCTTATAAATTCTAATTATATAATTAATTTTTTAGCCTCTGGTTTAAATATAAAAACAAAAATCTTAGCGTCGCAATTATTAAAAATTTTGTCTCCGATATTAATTTTCAGTAGCATAACTTCTACTTTTTCAGGTGTTTTACAATCATTCGATGAATTTAACATTCCTGCTCTAACTAGCACCGTTTTTAATTTAATCATTATCTTATACTATATTTTTTTTATAAATAAATTTGGTGTTTATGGCTTAGCTTTTAGTTTTTTAATCGGCTGGCTTTTTCAAATTTTAATCCAGCTACCGTTTTTATATAAACAAAAATATAAATTTCACTTCAACATAAATTTAAAATCAAACGCTCTCCAAGATATTTTTAAATTACTAATTCCAGTTTTAATCAGCTCTTGGGTTATGCCGATAAATAATATAATTAATTCAAGTTTTGCATCTTATATCATTGGCGGCGGAAATGCTTTGCGAATAGCAAATACAGTTTATATTATTATTACCGGCACATTCGTTTTATCTCTAAATAATTTCGTTTTTCAAAGGCTTTCAAAATTAAAAGCAAATAATTTAAATCAAGATTTTACACACGAAATAAAAAATGCCCTCGAAAATATATTTTTCTTTTTATTGCCCCTAACTTTTATTTTATTAATTTTTAATCGCGAAATAATAAGCATTTTATTTGAACGTGGTAATTTCGATGCGAATTCAACGAATTTAACTTCACGTGCTTTATTTTTTTATTCATTTGGCATTATTGGCTACGGCGTCCAAGTAATTTTAAATAGCGGTTTCTATGCAGACAAAAATGGCAAAATACCATTAATTTCATCACTGATCGGTGTGATTTTAAATTTTATTTTTAGTTTTATCTCAATAAAATTTTTAAATATCGGCGGACCTGCACTTGCATCTTCTTTATCAATAACTTTCACGGCGTTTTTTATGCTTTTTATTTCTCAAAAAAATAATAATCAAATCCTCGATAAAACTATTTTATTTCGCATAATAAAAATTTTTCTCGCCTCAACAATCACATATTTAATAATTTTTGTGCTCCACGATTTATTTTTTATAAATTTAACTTTATCTCGCGTAAATAAATTTTTATTTCTATGCACAATAAATTTATTTGCCTTATTATTTTATTTTTTTATTAGCTATTTATTAAAACTTCCACAAGCTTTATTTATAAAAAATCTTATTCACAAAAAAAAAGCGTGATTATAAAATCACGTTTTTTATTTTTTTATCCCAACAAAATATTCTTTATTTAATTAACAAACATCCGAACTGTAATTCGATTAATAAAAAATTTTACTGTAGAATCTACCTAAGCGATATGAGATAGATTGAAGCATTTGCTAATTTATTTATGTAAATTTTGTACAATGAAATTAGCCACAAAAAAACTATATGAAAATTTTATATAAGCAGTAAAGTAGAGAAACATTTAAGATATTTATAATATGTGAGCATTTAACGGTTATAGGAAGTGTAAATATGCAGATTGGATATCTGGGTCCAAAAGGCACATTTTCTCATAAAGCAGCAAAGTTATGTTTTCCAGTGCGTAATTTTAAATAGTTTAAAACGATCACTGAATTAAGTAGCGTCCACATAAAAAACAAGCCAAAAATAAAAGCAAGGGATATGGTAGAAATAAAAATAGAATCAAGCTTATCGTAGCGAATAAAAA
>CAMKTI010000094.1 GCA_946415665.1 uncultured Clostridia bacterium | reverse complement strand
TTTTTTCTTGACGTCTTTTTTTCTTGACGTCTTTTTTTCTTGACGTCTTTTTTTCTTGACGTCTTTTTTTCACTCCCCAGTAGTAATTTTAAACCAAAATTTTTTATTCGTCAAGAGGTAAATCAAAATTTTTTTTTATAATAATTAATATCACCACAAATTATTTTCCCATAAAAAAAAATAAAGCCAAAATTTTTCGGATTTATTTTTATTACTTAATTAAAGCTATTCAATTATTTTATCTTATATTTTTTGTGCTCTTGTTTTGGAAAGACTTTTTGAGTTCTATCTTCATTGTTCTGACGAACATTAGTTTTACCACCTAATCTTTGTAGCAAACTTTCTGACAATATTTTTGGCAAGATACAACTCCATCCCAAAAATAAAACTCCTCCGACAAGAAACAAAAAAAATAAAATAATTGTGACCACAATGCTAATCCCCAGTAAAAAAGCAGCCACTGCAGCCGCGAATAAAAGTAAATCAATTACACCGACTATTATTCTTGGCGCAGGCCACGACGATTCATGCCCAACACTTTTTTTTTCTTCTTCTGAGCTTCGCTTTTGTCCTTTTTTATCTGTATTAAGATTAATTTTTGTTTGTTTTTTCAAATCAGCTTCTGCCGAGATTTTTGACACGCTGACAATTTTTTCTGCTCCTTCTTTATCCTTTTCTGACAGAGTATCCCAGCTGAAAACATCATTATTGCTGGTGGAATCAAAGTTAATGCCAATGGTCTTATTATCGGTTATAGGTTGATCTAGTAAATCTATTTTTTGATTTTTAAATTTACTTGTATTTAACGGTTGATGATTCCATACTAACCTAAATTCTTTATAATATCCATTATTTTCCTCATTGAATTTCCAAAACTCTTTCGCCACATTTTTTGTTAAATCAAAAACTGTGGCATCAGAATTTATCGTTACTTTAACCTTTGGCTCATTAATATCCATGTTATTTTGTATGTATACACTTATTGTTTTTGATTTACCCATTCCTGCTTTTTCACTCATTTTAAATCTCTCCTTTTTTATAAAAAAAATATTTATCAAAAAAAAATGACGTCTTTTTTACTCTCACCAATATTTATTTTAAACCAAGATTTTTTATTTGTCAAGAGGTAATTCAAATTTTTTTATGAAAATTAATTTTCTCACAAATTATTTTATCAGAAAAAAAAATAAAGCCAATAGTTTTTTTGGCTTCATTTTTTTTGTTAAGTAAAGCTATTAAATTTTAATGCTTAATCTAATCCATTTTCATCTTTACTACTTACTTTTTGAATTTATTTTTTGATTTTCTTCTTTTTTTAGTTCTGGTTTTTTTTCGTTGTCTTCTTTATATTTATCGCTCTTTTCCAAATCAGTTCCAGAATTTATTCTTTTTTGCGAATACTTTGGCAATAAATTCTTCCATCCAAAAAATAAAATAGCGCCAACAACAAATAAAGCAGCTAAAACAATTGGGATCTCAATAGATAAACTTAAGCTCGATAAAAAATATAATAAAAAAGTAGCCACTGCAGCCGCCAATAAAAGTAAATCGGCTATACCAACTATTATTCTGAGCAGAGGGTAATTCGAATTTTCACTTTCTTTTTTTGAGTCCGAGCTAATTCTCGAATTGTTATCCAAGCTTTCTAAGTTAAATACATCGTTCGCTTTTTTCAATGTTGTTGACACTTTAGCTAAATTCGAATTTTTACTCTCCTCTAAGTTATTTAAGTCAAATACTGTGTCACTGTTTTTATTCTCTTCTGATGGCATTATTAAATGCAAAGTAGCACCATAGTTGATACTGTTTTTACCTATTTGGCAACCCAATAATTTCTGGTCTAATGTTGATCTTTGCAAAAATGTACTTGAAAACAAAAGCTTGATATAACTAAACCCTAGATTTTTGCCTTCCAGCTTTTTGAGAAATTCTCTTACTGTGGTATTTTCATCACAGGTTATATAAATCGTTTGACCAGTAAGGGTCTTTATCACCACCCAGTTTTCATTTTTAATTTCACTATTATTTTTAATACCAAGTTCTGCTAGTGTTTTGTCTTCATTGTCTAGCTCTTTGTCATTAAACTTCAAGATTCCCATCGAAAAACATGGAGAATCCCCACAGGAATCAATAATCCGTTTTTTAAGGTCTGCTACTGTGGCATTTTTATCCATGTCAAATACAACAGTAGATATCGGTGAATCCGGATAAGGATGCACCTTCAATTTAATGTTTTCTGCTTCTTCGCTCATTTTTGCTTCCTCCTTATTTATAAAAAAAATATTTATCAAAAAAAAATGACGTCTTTTTTTTGCGACGTCTTTTTTACTCGACGTCTTTTTTACTCTCACCAATATTTATTTTAAACCAAGATTTTTTATTTGTCAAGAGGTAATTCAAATTTTTTTATGAAAATTAATTTTCTCACAAATTATTTTATCAGAAAAAAAAATAAAGCCAATAAAATATTTTTTTCTAACACAAAAAAAACGCGGGTATAAATTATTTTCCCTGCGCCTTTTTATTTTTTTACCAACAATATTTAATTTATTTCACTCAAAAATCACTTGCTTTAATTTTTTAATAGCCTCATCGATAAAAATATTTTCGATTTGCACACCGGCCGCTGTAAAATGTCCACCGCCTCCTAATCTTTCCAATATTATTTGCACATTTATTTCTCCCAAACTTCTGGCACTAATTATTATTTTTTCTTTTCCCTCACATAAAACAAAAGCCGCCTCGATATTATTTATATTCAAAATTTCATCTGCTGTTTGCGCTGCAATCAAAAACGCAAAATCATTTTTTTCACATATCGCAATCGCAATTTTTTTATTATCTTTATCAATTATTTCCATATTACTTATCGCTCGCGATTTTATTTTATAAACATCAAAATCATCTCTAAAAAATTTTTTAACACGCACCGTATCTGCCCCTTTTTTTTTCAAAAAAGCAGCTATCTCATAAGTTCTCATACTCGTTTTAAAAACAAAATTCTTCGTGTCTATTATTATTCCTGCTAATAACATATCTGCTTCCGTTGGCGATAAATTTATATTTTTTATATTTAACATTTCAGTTACTAACTCAGCTGTCGACGACGCATTCGTTTCATAATAATTCATAACCGTGTTATTTATAAATTCAACATTTTTCCTGTGATGATCAACAATTACAACGCGCGAAAAATTTTCTATTAAATCCGGACATTCTAAAAGCGATGCTCGATGCGTATCTAAAATAACAACCAACGAAAATTCATTTTTAATTTTTTTTGCTTCCTCATTATTTACAAAAACATTTTTATACTCATCACTAATTATTATTTTTTCATACATATTTTTTATGCTTTTACTTATATTATTCAAAACGATTTTGCATTCTTTCCCTTCAAAACTTACAAATTTATAAATTCCTATTGCCGAACCAAAACAATCCGGATCAGAATTTTTATGTCCCATAACAATCACATTCGTTGCCTCAGAAATTAATTCTTTTAACACATAAGTTTTTACTCGTGCTCTAACTCTCGTATTTAATTTTATTTCCGTCTGTTTATCACCAAAAAAATAAAATTTATCTTTTTGCTTAATTAAAACTTGATCTCCCCCGCGTCCTAAAGCTAAATCCAATGCCGCACGTGCAAATTCCATCGACTGATTTAAATTTTCTCCTTGCGACCCAATTCCTATACTCAACGTAACCGGAAATTTATTTCCCATATCTATTTCTCTAATCTGATCCAATATATAAAATCTTTTTTGCTTAAAATAATCAAGTTTATTTTGCTCAATAAAAAAAATATATTTATCATGCTCAAATTTTTTTATTACGCCACCTAATTTAAAAATACAAGCATTTAATTTTCTATCAATTAACGCACTCAATAAAGGCTTTTTAATATCTTCCATATCTTTTAATGCTTCATCATAATTATCTAACATAATCAAACCAACAATATTACTTACATATTTTTTTTTATTATCCTCTTGCCTAACAAAATAAAAAACTTTACACTCACTATTATTTTTTCCGTCACACTCATAAACACAATAAAAAACATTATCCAATAAAATAACCTGCTCTTTTAAATCCATATTAAACTCATAAATATAATCATCTATATTTTTTCCAGTCACAAACTTTTTTATTTCACATATTTTTTTGTCCGCAAATATTATCTCTTTATTTTTTAAAACCAAATAACCAAACGGAATTTCTCCACTCAAATATTTTTTTTTCTCATCTCTTTCTATACTTAAAATCAGCAAAAAAATTAATACTGACAACGCAATATAAAAATTATTACACGCCAGTATTATAAAAATAATTATATAAACCAAATCAATCCTCTTTTTAATTTTATGCCACATAAAATTTATTTTCCTCCGTTGCGTTCAACATGCCTTAACAATCTAACAAATTCTGAGTACAAAATATTTTTTTCGCCGATTATATTTAATTTTAATTTATCAATTACTTTCGCGTCTATAACTTTATTATTTATACCTAATTTATCTGCCAAAACATAATTAAAAATAATTATCCTAGCAAAAATCTCAACCAAATCATCAATTTCATGCTTTTCATTCATTTCACAAAACAATTCGCTTACAGACATTAACAATTCACATTTTAATTTTTCTATTAACTTAATATTCTGCGTGACATCAAAATCATCAATCAAAAAAACACACCTCTAGTATTACTAAACATTAAATCTAAAAACAATTACGTCTCCATCTTTTACTATATATTCTTTTCCTTCGATTCTTACCAGCCCATTATTTTTTGCGTTTACATAATTTCCGCTTTTTATTAAATCATTATAACTTACAACTTCGGCTTTAATAAACCCACGTTCAAAATCCGAGTGAATTTTTCCAGCTGCTTCCGGCGCTTTAATTCCTTTTTTTACAGTCCAAGCTCGCGTTTCTTTTTCGCCTGCCGTTAAAAAACTTATTAATCCTAACAGATCATAACTCGCTTTAATTAATTTATCCAATCCCGATTCAGCAATTCCCATTTCATCCAAAAATATTTTCTTTTCATCACTATCCAATTTACTTATATCTTCTTCGATTTTCGCACAAATATCGAACACACGCGAATTTTCATTAGCCGCAAATTTTCTTACTTGCTCAACATATTTATTTTCATTTTTATCAAGCAAATCATTTTCACTAATATTCGCTGCATATAAAACTGGCTTAAAAGTCAATAAATCAAACTTCTCAACTATTTTTCTTTCATCTTCATCAAAAATAATATTTCTGGCACAAATTTCTTTATCCAAACCATCTTTTATTTTTTCCAACAACAAAAGCTCTTTTTTATAATCTTTATTATTTTGCGCGAGCTTTTTAGTCTTAACAATTTTTTTTTCTATTAAATCCAAATCCGCTAATATTAATTCAAGATTAATCGTTTTTATATCTCTAATCGGATCAACGTTTCCATCGACATGAACTATATTATTATCCTCAAAACATCTTACAACATGCACAATCGCATCAGTTTCACGTATATGCGACAAAAATTTATTTCCTAAGCCTTCGCCTGAACTTGCTCCTTTTACTAATCCGGCAATATCTACAAATTCAATTACGGCCGGCACAATATTTTTACAATCATATAAATCAGCCAGTTTTTCTAATCTTTCATCTGGTACCGCAACAAATCCAACATTTGGATCAATAGTGCAAAACGGATAATTTTCCGCTTCGATCGACGAATTTGTTAAGCAATTAAACAACGTGCTTTTTCCGACATTAGGCAAACCCACAATTCCTAATTTCATTTTTTTAAACTCCTTTTCCTTTAAATTCAGGATTTATTTTTAATTTTAATTAGACCATTCAAAATAATTTTATACCAATTTTTATGAGCTTGTTATTTATTTTTTTCGCACAATAAACTTTTTTACTTGACAAACAATTCGATTTATTTCTTCAAGAGACAAAACACATTTGCAATCAGATACCTGTCAGCAATAGCATGATTTAGGGAGCATTCACATAAAATAAAAATAGATTGACCAAAAAGAAAAAAGTGATAAGATGGAGATATGAAATTTACAAAACACAATATAAAAAGCTAGAGAAATTGATATCGATAGCAAGTAAACCGGCAAAGATATCAAACTACAAATTCATGTATGCGATGCTTTACATAATAGAGGATGGTTGCAAATGAAGAGCATTATCAAAAAGACATGGAAACTGGCACACAATTTATATCAGATTTAGTAGATGGTCAAAAAACTGTACGATTGCGAAAAGCTATTGCTTTGGCAACTCTCATAATGCTCCTGAAAAGCAAAAATTGATTGAATCCATATATTCCAAAAATAATAATTATCTCCTGATGGACGGATCTTATGAAGATGATAAAACTTTGGCTTTGGCTAAGAATCACGACTTTAAGACTGTTGTTCTACCTAAAAAAAATTGTAAGTTACCTTGAAGTTACGATAAACAACTTTATAAACATCACAATAATATCGAGCGCTGAGATTGAAACGTTTTAGAAAAGTTTTTACTCGCTACGATAAGCTTGATTCTATTCTTATTTCTACCGTTTCTCTCGTTGCCAATATTTTTCCATAAAAAAAAACAAAACCAAAGTTTTTTGGCTTCGTTCTTATTACTTAATTAAAGTTATCACAATTCGTCTTCATCATCTTTATCTTTTTTCTCACTTCCTTCGTCACTGCCTTTGTCACTTTCTGTCTCGCTTTCTTTCTCATTCCCATCTTCTAGTTCTGGAATCTCTTTTTTATTTTTAGTTTCACTTTTATTCTTCTGACGAACATTAGTTTCACAACCTATTAGTTGTAGCCAACTTTCTGGCAATATTTTTGGCAAGATGTAATTCCACCCACAAAGTAAAGCAGTATCA
>CAMKTI010000093.1 GCA_946415665.1 uncultured Clostridia bacterium | reverse complement strand
TCAAAACTTTTGTTGCCTTCCGTGCTTCTTTTTTTGTTCGTGCTATTTCCCTGTCCCTCGCTTCTTTTTAATTTTTTTGTTACCATTTATTCTTTAATAGTTTTGGGAAATGCCGGAATAATTGGATTAAGTTTAAGCCTCATTTTAGGAGTGCCGTCTATTATTGCATCTTTTAGTGCTTTAAATGTTTGGATGAGAAAAAAAGAAAATAGAGGCGATAAAGAACTAAGATCCGGTTGGCGCAAATTTGTTATTGTTACGGGAATACTTGCCGTTGCCACATTTTTTGTTTTGAGTTTCACTGGAGTTTTTGCTTTGCCGGTTGCTGTCGGTTTTGCTTTACCAGTAATTGGTTTTGACTTATGGACTCTTGCTGTTAAATGCATTGAATGTTGTATTAGAAACAGTGAGGAAGCAGAGGAAAAAGGTGATTTTGATCAGCCAATGACCGGAAAAAATAGTCTCTTAAAAGTTAAAACAAGTGGTAATAAAAATTCACAATCGTTAATTTTTAAAAAAACGGTTAAAACCCAAGATCAAGATTTACAATGAAAAAATTGTTTCTTGTGATAAAAAATAAATTTAATAAAATAGACTCGAGGTGATAATCTTGAGTCTTTTTTTTGATTTGATTGATTATGCGCAAAAAAATAATTGCTCTGATTTGCATTTAAGTTTTGATTCGCCACCAGTGTTTCGCAAAAACGGTGAACTTTTTATAAGTGATTTTGATTATGATTTTAAAAAAAATGTGGATATGATTTTGGATTTTTTTTTATTCATTTAAAAAAAATTTTGACTTTATTATTTTTAATGTTAGAATATATGATGTTATAGAGATAAAAAAAATTTTTAGGAGGTTGTTTTGATATGCAAGTAAATAGCAACAAAGATAATAAGCCAGCTTCGAATTTGAGAAGCAAAAAAAGATTGTATGGCCCAACATTTGACATTGGCGTCAAACAAAGTTCAACAACAACCAGTCCAAAGTCAAAGTCAAAGTCAAGATTATCAGAATTTAGAGGCCCAAAAATTAGTAAAGAAAAAGAAAAAAAAGATAATTTGACTAAGATAATTGAAAACCAGAGAAAAGAATATCAGCGTCAAATAAGGCTAGAGAGAAGATCGGAGTCAAATACGGAATCTGAAAATCAAGATTCAGACTGGTTTTTTAAAACATTTTTAGTTAGAGCCAAAGAAATATTAGTACTTTTGTCTTTTATTGTTGGAATAACTTTTACTGCTTTAATTGCGACAGGAATTTTAGCTTGGGGAATGTTGGCGCTTGGAATTTTTGAAGCAATTGGTTTTTTAAGTGCAAGTCATCTTTTTGGAACTTTTAGTCTGACAGATAGGTATTATATAGATGGACCTGATGGAGTAGATGGAGTAGATGGTTGGGGTAATCCTTTGTTGAAATATCAATATAAACTTGGAGATGAAGATGAAGATGAAGATAGATCAGAAACAATATCAGATATCTTAGTAGTTTTCAAATTCATTGTTTTCCCATTAATTTTCTTGTCAGGAGGAATTACATTAATAATTTTGGGAAATGCCGGAATAATTGGATGCAGTCTAAGCCTCATTTTAGGGATACCGTCTATTATTGCGTCTCTTAGTGCTTTAAATTTTTTGATGAAGGAACAAGAAAATAGAGGCGATAAAGAACTAAGATCCGGTTGGCGCAAATTTGTTATTGTTACGGGAATACTTGCCGTTGCCACATTTTTTGTTTTGAGTTTCACTGGAGTTTTTGCTTTGCCGGTTGCTGTCGGTTTTGCTTTACCAGTAATTGGTTTTGACTTATGGACTCTTGCTGTTAAATGCATTGAATGTTGTATTAGAAACAGTGAGGAAGCAGAGGAAAAAGGTGATTTTGATCAGCCAATGACCGGAAAAAATAGTCTCTTAAAAGTTAAAACAAGTGGTAATAAAAATTCACAATCGTTAATTTTTAAAAAAACGGTTAAAACCCAAGATCAAGATTTACAATGAAAAAATTGTTTCTTGTGATAAAAAATAAATTTAATAAAATAGACTCGAGGTGATAATCTTGAGTCTTTTTTTTGATTTGATTGATTATGCGCAAAAAAATAATTGCTCTGATTTGCATTTAAGTTTTGATTCGCCACCAGTGTTTCGCAAAAACGGTGAACTTTTTATAAGTGATTTTGATTATGATTTTAAAAAAAATGTGGATATGATTTTGAAATTATTGACGCCGGAGCAAAATGAAAAATTAAAAAATGGTTTTGATTTGGATTTTTGTTATGAGGCTGAAAATAATTTACGTTTGAGAATAAATGTTTATAAGCAAAAAAATAATTTTTGTGCAGCTGTGAGATTATTAAAAAATAAAATTCCGGATTTAAATGAACTTGGCTTGCCTGAGATAACGAAAAAATTATTGGCTCAGCCAAACGGATTAATTTTAGTGACTGGTCCGACAGGTTCAGGAAAAACAACGAGTTTGGCAGCGATGATAAATTTTATAAACCAAAATTATGCCAAGCATATTTTGACTATTGAGGATCCGATTGAATATATTTTTAGTCACGAAAAATCGCTTGTGCATCAAAGAGAAATAAGTACCGATGTAAAAAGTTTTAATTTAGCTTTGCGGTCAGCATTAAGAGAAGATCCTGATGTAATTTTAGTTGGTGAGATGCGAGATTTAGAAACTATTAAAGCGGTTATAACTGCTGCTGAAACAGGGCATTTAGTTTTATCGAGTTTGCATACGATGGGAGCAATGAAAAGTATTAATAGAATTATTGATGCATATCCAAAAGAAAGTCAGGATCAAATTCGTACGCAATTAAGTTTTTGTTTGCGTGGGATTATTTCGCAAGTCTTAATAAAAAATAATTTTGGTTTTAGAAGTGCAGCTTTTGAATGTTTAATTGGAACGGAGGCAATTTTAAATTTGATAAGAAATAATAAATTGCATGAAATAAAATCGTTAATGCAAATGGGTTTAAATGACGGAATGAATACGCTTGAGAAAAATATTTTTGATTTGGTGAAGCAAAAAAAAATTAATTATGATGATGGTTTGAAATATTGCAATGATAAAAGTGAATTTGAACAGTATTTTTTAAATTAATTTGATTTAAACGGACGGGAATTAAAATGTCGGGTTTAATATTTTTTTTGTTTGGCTTTTTATTCGGAGAAATTTTGATTAGCGTGATAAAAAGAATGTTTGATGATATTTTAAAGGGGGAAAATTTAATAGCCAGTGATTTTTATAAAAAAAAATCTCTGGTTTGTATTTTTTTGTTGGCAAAAATTTTAGCGGGATTGTTTTTCAGTTTATGTTATTTAAAATTTGGTTTTAGTTTGATTTTTATTTTTGGATTTTTATTTTTATGTTGCTTGATAATAATAAGTGCGACGGATTTTTATTTTATGTTTATTTTTGATGAGATAATATTTTTTTTAGGATTTTTAAGTTTGATTTTATATGCGCTTGGTTTTAATAAAATAATTTTTTTTGAGCGTGTTCTAGGATTTTTTTTGATAAGTATTTTTATGTTGCTAATAAATTTTTTTAGAAGAGAAAGTTTTGGTTTAGCTGATATAAAATTAATTGCGATATCAGGATTTGTTTTTGGCTATAAAAATAATTTTTTGGTTTTTTTTATGGCTGTATTTAGCGCAGCGATTATTTCTTGCCTGATGATTTTGTTTAAGAAAAAAAATTTTTGTGATTGTATTGCCTTTGCTCCGTATATATGTACAAGTATGGCGATAAATTTTTTTTGTGGCGAAGAGATAATGGCATGGTATAAAAATTTTTTGTTTTTAGTTTGATTTAAATATAAATAAATTAAAAACGCCGAAGAAAATTTATATTTCCGGCGTTTTTTTTGTTTCGAAGCTAATTAAAAATTTTTTTATGACAGGAATATTTATGCAGGCAAGAGTTAAAATCACTTCGGGAGACATATAAGAAAAGTTATAAATAAAAGAATATAAAAAAGCGTTCATGTTTTCAGGTGCATAACTGGCAAAAAAAATAATACCGGACAAAAAATGACAAATAAACTTCAAGAACATCGCAATTAAATAACTTGTCGTCAAACTAAAATATTTTTTTTTTGATTTATAAAATAAGCTGCCACCAATTCCTAAAAAACCAAACGCAAAAATATAATCTAATAAAAATTGAGCCGGATGCAAAACAAACGGATTCAAAAAAAAATCCGTTAAACCTCCAATAATTCCTGCAATTAATCCAATTTTAAATCCAAAAAAATATCCTGGCAAAACAAAAAATAAACTACTGCATAAATTTACAGATCCACCTTGTGGCATTTTAAAAATTTCTATTTGCGAAAATAAAACTCCGAGTGCAACAAAAATTCCTGCTCGCGCCGTAACTTTGCCCTTCAAAAAAACTCACTCCAAGTCTAATTTATTTTTTTTAAAAATAATCTCATGCGTTCACTTTTCGGATTATTTATAATATCCGCCCCTTCTTCGATTATTTTTCCGGCGTCCATAAAAATTATTTTATCTGCTATTTCTCGCGCAAATTCTATTTCATGCGTCACTATCAACATACTTTTAATTTTTTTCTCGCGTAAAATATCTTTTAATATCATTACGATTTCTTTTTTTAATTCATTGTCAAGCGCACTTGTCGGCTCATCAAAAAAAATTATCTCTGGATTTAAAATCAAACTTCTTGCAATCGCAACTCTTTGTTTTTGTCCGCCAGATAATTCATGTACATAAAAATTTTTTTTCTCAGTTAAACCAAATTTATTTAATAACAAATCCGCTTGTTCGTAAACTTTTCTTTTATCAAATTTTTTTATTTTAATCGCCGCATCACAAATATTTTTATAAACATCAAAATGCGGAAATAAATTAAAATCCTGAAAAACAAATCCGATCATATCATGCAATTCTTTTAAATTATTTTTTATTTTTTCTTGCGCATCCAAAATTTTTTTTCCATCTAAATATAAACAACCGAAATCAAAATTTTCTAACCCTGCTAAGCATCTTAATAAAGTAGATTTTCCTGCGCCAGACGGACCTAAAACACAAACTATTTCATTTTCAACCAAACTAAAATTTATTTCATCCAAAACTTTTTTCTTACCAAAAAATTTACTTATATCTTTTGCCTCAAACAAACTCATTTTTTTCGCCCCTTTAAATAATCAATTTTATTTTCCAGCAAATTCATTACGCACTCCACAATAAAATTAAAAATATAATAAAAAAGTCCGGCAACAAACAATGGCAACACACTTGTCTTCGTTGCAGAAATTTCTTTTGCGAGCGCAAACATTTCTCCATACGAAACTGCAAACGCTAACGACGTATCTTTTATCAAAACAATAATTTCATTCGTAATCGCAGGTGAAATATTTCTTAATACCTGAGGCAAAATTATTCTTAAAAAACATTGCGATTTGCTATAACCTAAAATTTCTGCTGCTTCGTATTGCCCTTTCGAAATCGATTTTATTCCGCCACGATAAATTTCAGCAAAATAAGCCGCGTAATTCACAACAAATCCAATAATCACAGCCCAAAATCTATATGCCAAATTAATTTTAAATCCAAATAAAAAATATGGTCCATAAAAAAATAATAATAACTGCAAAATTAACGGTGTCCCACGCATGATACTTATATAAAACTTAGTTATTAAACTTAAAAATTTTATCTTCGACATTCTTGCAAAAGCTATAAATAATCCTAATGGCAACGAAAATAAAATAGTCAAAATAAATATCAAACACGATTTATAAAATCCCGGCAAAATATTTTTCGCTGTCTCAAATATTTCGCTAAATAAATTTTTTTCTAAGCCTAAATTTTTATTTTCTTGCACAATATCGTTTTCATTCAAACAAATACTATCTTCTAAGCCATATTTTTTTGCCGTCTTCAAAAATTCTCCGTTCTTTAAAAGCTTAAATAAACCTGCCTGAACTTTATCTCTTAATTCATAATTTCCTTTTAAAAAACCTATGCCATATTTTTCCTGCGACAAACATTCTGACAAAATAATAAATTTATCTCCGCGCGATTTAACTTCATAATTTGCAACCCCAAAATCTAGACAAATCGCATCAATTACACCTGATTCCAAATTTAAAAACGCATTATTATAATCTTCAACTAAAACCAAATCTTTAAATTTTTTTTCGAGCGCAATATTTTTTTCTTCTAAATTTTCGCCTCTAAAAAGCGCAAAAGCCGAACTTCCATTTTGCACCGCCACAACTTTATTTTCTAAATCATCCAGTTTTTTAATTCCTGAATTAGATTTAACAACCACAACTTGCGAATTATTTACATATGGTACACTCCAAGTATATTTATCTTCGCGACCATTAATTGAAAATCCATTCCAGATACAATCTATATTTCCCGCTTGCAACTCCATATCTTTTGCATTCCAATCAATTGGCTGCTTGATTAAATTCCAACCATTCAAGTCACAAACTTTTTCAGCTAAATCTAAATCAAATCCAACATAATCTCCATCTTCATTTTTATAACCATATGGCGGAAATTCTGCATCAAATCCGACAACAAAATCTTTTTTTTTAAAATCAAATCCACAGAAAATAATCGCGACAAAACTTAAAATACAAAACAACAACAAAAAAATTTTTCGCATTAAAAACATTTCCTCCTATTAAAATATTTTTCTCGAGTTTAACATAATCTTATTAAAAAAAATATTTTTTCGCCATAATATTTATTTTTAAAGCAAAAAAGATCGTGATTTTAAATCATGATCTTATATTTTTGATATTTCTTTATTTTTAATTTGTGACTTTATATTTAAAAGTTTAACTTTTGTTAGATAGTATAGACAAAATTAGAAGATATAAAGATATATAATATAAGTGGATAAAAAATGAATGAAAGGGAGAAGGAAATAAAAT
>CAMKTI010000092.1 GCA_946415665.1 uncultured Clostridia bacterium | reverse complement strand
ATGAGCGATGAAGCAAGAGAAGCTTATCGCGCCGAACAAAAAAGTAAAATGGATACATAGTAACCAACCTCAGCTGACGGTTTCAAAAGAGCCTCTTTGATTTTTGCCATTTGCTCATCGTTGAGTTTTGGTTTTTTGTCGGGTTGTTTTTTGGCGCGAAGAGCTTCAAAACCTCCCTCATCAACCTTTCTGGCCCATTCTGAAAGTATACGTTGTGGAATTCCAGATAGGTTGCTTAACTCTGCTTAATTTACTATTCTCTTGCCTTCGCGTAGCAGTCCTTTTGGATTATGTATAAAGCTCCTTGTATTTATACACATAGCCCTCCTCTAATCTTTGTATACAATACCACATTTAGAACTTTTGTAATAGGCAATTATCATTGTTGTTTACTATAGATAATAAAATTGATTTTTATAATATTATTTGGGACATTCGTTTGTAAACTTTTTTATAATAAACTCTGGTTGTGGATATAAGTTTTTATGAATTTAAATTAATGGATGTGGTTACATGAAAATTTATTTAATAAGTGATAATATAGATACGCAGACTGGGTTTAGACTAATAGGAATTGATTCTGTTGTCGTACATGAGTCTGACGAGTTTAAAAAAACTCTTGATGATGTTTTAAACAATAAAAATATTGGAGTTTTATTGGTAACTGAAAAACATGCGCAAAAATATCGTGATTTGCTGAATGAAAAAAGAGTAGATAAAAAAATTCCTTTGGTTGTTGTGATTCCAGATAGGCACGGAAGTACTCGTGAAAAAAATTTTGTCACTCGCTGTATTAACGATGCTATTGGAATTAAAATTTAAATTAAAAAGTAGGTATGTAAAATGGGTATACAGACAAAACTATCTAAATTTTATAAAATGGCTATTTCTGAAGCAAACAAAAAACATCTTGATGAATTTGCGGACGATTGTAGTAAAATCTGGGAGGAAGTAAAAAATTATCTTGATGATTTGTATGTTGATATAATTAAAAAAATTGATGTTCAAAAATTAAAATTGTGTAAGCAAACAGATAAGTTTTTGGCACTAAAAATTTTGGAAACCAAAAAAAAATTATTATTAAAGAGATTAGATTTAAGGCGTATGTTTTTTGTTGAATTGAAAAAAAAAATTATAGATTTTGTCGAAACTGATGATTATAAAAATCATATTCTAAAAGAATTAAATAATTTTGATCCAGAAAATTATAAGTTTAAAGATTTTGTTTTCGAGTTTTCAGAGAGGGATAAAAATTTAATTTCTGTTATAAAAAATAATTTTGAGTTTGAAATTTTGATTAGTAAAGAAGATTTTATAGGTGGATATAAAATTTATGCCAATAATTATAAAGTGTTACTTGACAAAACTTTTAAGCGTAGATTAGAAAAATTGGAAGAGCAATTTAATAAGTTTAAGTTAGTAAATTTGTAACATAATAACAGCGAGATAAATTTTAAAACATCAAACGATAATGCCATTCAAATTTTTTTGGTGGCATTATTTTTTATGCATTAAATAACAAAATTAATTCACAATAATCGTTTGTTTGTCAAATTTTGCTTTAATATCAAAATTTTAGTTCTATATCATAAATTCCCATAGAAAATAATAAAAATTATTAATCGGGAGGATTTATCTCTATGAAAAAAATTTTTAAGGTCAATCAAAATATAAAAAAAAAATTGGTGAATACTCTCGAATTACCAAAAGAAATTATTTTTAATTTGCCTTTAATTACTATGGTTGGAAACGAAGAAATTAATATCGAAAATTATAAAGGAGTTATTGAGTATAGTCCGGAAAAAATAAGAATCAATACTGCATGTGGTGTATTAAAAATTAATGGCGAAAAATTATCTTTTAAACAAATTACTGCTGAAAATATTATTGTCACGGGTGTAATTCAAACGCTTGAATATCTTTCATAAAATAAATAAGCCAGGTGAGATTTTTTGTTATTAAATATAAATAATTTTTGCAAAGGCTATGTTTTATTGGAAGTTACCGGTTTTTCTACAGAAAGATTTATAAATTTGGCAAGCTATAATAATATTTATTTATGGGACATAAAAAAAAATAAAAATGGTGTTGTGTTAAAAGTTTCAATTAAAGGATTTAAGTTATTAAAAAAATATGCACGTAAAACAGGTTGTAAAATTAAAATCTTAAAAAAATCCGGTTTGCCATTTAAAATTTATAAATATAAAAAGAGAAAAATTTTTGCGCTTGGAATGATTTTGCTGATATGTCTTTTATATTTTTTTTCGAGTTTCATTTGGAAAATAGATATTTATGGCAACAAAAAAATAAAATCGAGTGAGATACTTAATTTTTGCGAACAAAAAAAAATCAAAGCTGGAACTTTAAAACATAAAATCAATATAAAAAAACTTGAAAGAGAACTACTCGAAAATTTTAGTGATATTTCATGGATAAATATAAAAATCAAAGGCTCAAAAATGATTATGAATATAAAAGAAATTATTCCGGCAGAAAAAATTATAAATAAAAAAGAGCCATGCGATATTGTGGCAAAAAAAGATGGTTTGATTTTAAATATAATTACGAGCGCTGGAACACCAAAAGTAAAAATAAATGATGTAGTAAAAAAAGGGGATATTTTGGTAAGTGGGGAAATTTTAATCGAAAATAATAATTCTGAATCAAACGAGCCAAGTTTTGATTATGTTCATGCCGATGCAAAAGTTATTGCCAAAACTTATTATCAAATTAATTTTAAAATACCGTATGAATATGTTTTAAAAAAATATACCGGCAAGACACAAAAAAATTACTCTGTTGCGATAAACAATAAAAAAATAAATTTATTATCGAGAGTTAAATTTAAAGCCTATGACAAAATTACACGTCAAAAAAATTTTGGTTTTATAAAATTATTTATAAATGAGTATCGCGAATTTATACCGATAAAAAAAATCAGATCGATATCAGACGCAAAAAAGTTTGCTAATAAAATAATAAATAATCGTATAATCCGTGAATTTGATTTCGAAACAGATATTTTTGATAAACAAATAAATTTTATTGACAAAAAAAAATATCTTGATGTTCAAAGCATTATAACGGCGCTGGAACGTATCGATAAAAAAATAAAATTACAAAAGTAAAAACAATGCTTGATAACATTGTTTTTTTTCTTTGCCAAAAAAATATTTATAAGGCAAATTTAAATTTATAATCCGTTATTTTTGGTTGTATATAGATTTCTTTTTTGGAACAACAAGTTTAATGCCATTATTTTTGCTATTTTGTTTGGTCTTCTCTTGCTCATTTTTTTTATTTTTTATTTATGTAAAGTAAAATCGATTTCGGGAGGTGATTAATAATTATGTCGTTTGTTTTTGATTTACCAATGAAGATTGGCAAAAGTTTTTTGGTGATTTTATTTGGTGTGATTTTATATAAAGTTGTACGGATTTTTATAAAAAAGGCATTAATAAAATTTAAATCGCCAAGAAAATTTGAAACAATGAGCACGATTTTAAATAGCATAAGCAAATATTTAATCTTGTTTTTTATTATTTGCAAGATATTTTATTTTTTCGGTGTTGATATAAAATCAATTTTAACTATCGCAGGAATCGGAGGAATTACAGTTGGACTCGGTGCTCAAAGTCTAGTAAAAGATTTTATAACTGGAATTTTTATTTTATTTGAAGATCAATTTGCAGTTGGAGATGAAATTGTAATTGGTGATAAATCTGGAAAAGTAAAAGCAATAACTTTACGGACAGTTATTTTAGAATCCGAAGAAGGTTTTATTCATATTATTCCAAATAGCGAAGTTAAAATCGTGACTAATAAAACAAACAAAAAAAATTAATGACGCACAAAAAAAAGTGTTGGACATATTATAAAAATCAGGAGGGAGAAAATAAATTTTAAAAAAAATAAATCTCAAGGAGGATTTTTTTATATGAACAACACTTTTGAATTTAATAATAATAATTGTCCATGCGAAGAAAACGCAAATAATAATATTAATAATCAGGACAATCGTAAAATAAAAGAAGAATGCATAATCGCATTTAAAGTTTATGATTCATGTCGTCAACAAGATTGTTTGACAGCAAATGAAATTGGACCTGCGCGCGCAGCACAAAATATAATTATAGGTAACGAACAAATTCAGGAAGGCGAAATAATTGATCCGCCATCAAATGCCGCTGCCGTTACAATAGATAATTTATGTGTGAAAAAAATTATTATCGTCGACAAAAGTCCTAATCCGTTTAAAAATGGTTTTTGGGATATAGATTTAAAATATGTTTTTAAATATCGTTTAACATTCCGTGAAGCAGATGGAACGCCGATAAACTCTCCCGTTTGTGCAAATAGTATTTTTAATAAAAAAATCACGCTGTTTGGTTCGATTGGTTCGGATCTTGTAATTGCAACCGATTTGTTTAGATCAAATATAAATGATTCGACGACATTAAAAGCTGAGCCATTTATTTTTGTAGAAGCAAAAGCCGTCGCACTTTCAGCAGAATTAAAATTTCAACGCCAAATTTCTCCCGGACAAGATTTGCCACCTGAACCAAATCGCGTAAATGTAACGATTGGATTATTTAGCATAGTAAAACTTTATCATCTGGTAAATTTAAATGTGCAATCAAAAGGTTTTTGTATTCCAAGAGAATGTGAAGAAATTTCGCCGCTTAATCCATGTGATTTTTTTGAAAGTTTGGATTTTCCAATGGATTCTTTTGCCCCTCCACAAAAACCAGAATTTTTGGCCGGAATTAGTAACAATATTCCAAGTAATTATGTTGCCGGCGCAAATCAAAATAATTGTTCGTGTAAATGCAATTGCAATTGCTGCAATAATAATTAATAGAAATAAAAAAGATTGGCTGAGTTTCTCAGTCAATCTTTTTTTGGTTGAAAAAAATTATCAGGTTTGTTTTTACAGGTTCATATTCTTTTATTAAAAAAACAAAAATCCGGGTTCCAATTTAAAAACAAAAACCAAATCACATTTCTTATTGCGGATTTTCATTGTTTGTTTCTGGTTCTTAGACTATTTCTTCTCTGCGTATGAATATTTTTTCGCGAAAACTAATTTGATTACCTTGTAATGGATAAAGATTGTATTTTTCTGGTGATTCGATATCTTCGCGAGAAAACAAATGTTCTATTTTCGTTTCTTCTTTACGTTGATAGGCGTACAATTTGACTGGATTGCTACGACATAAACATATTGTGCTAATAACTGTCATTATCAATATCGCAGTGGCTAAAACACCCAAAAAAATTGCCCAAGCATAAAGATTTGTAACAAAATAAAACATGATCATCCATGTTAAATCAGGCAATAGGCAAATGATACCCAAAATAAATTTTCCAATGCCTTTAAACAAATTTAATTTATTTTCTGTTATATCTCGAAAATCTGAAATAGCAGAAGGAAATAAATAGACAACAGCTGTGGCCACGGTTTTCACAAAAATCCACATAAAAACTAATTTGACACTAAACATTAAACAACCAAAAATCTTACAAATCATATTATCTTTAATATAGATATCATAAATTGTTATCTTGCCCCCGTAAAAAAATTTTATACGATTAAAGGATATACTGTCGATATCATAGTAATCGTAAAGGTTATTATTAATAGCTATATCATTCTCCAATTGCGTTAACCCCCATTTAAAAATTTTATAAAACAACCACATTGTTATTATATACGATATTTTTTTGTAAATCAATATATTCAAATACTTTTTTTATAAAATAACTCGTTTTTCTTATGATTTCATTGCAGTGATAGTTAGAGAGTGTCGACAAAGGTAAAAAAATTAAACAAAACAATAAAGCAATAAATAATAAACAAGAAATGTTGCATTTAATCCGACGCTATTTTATCAACTTCCTACCGTAAGTATAGAGCGTAATCGCTAAATTTTTTGTTTATCAAGTAGCAAACAAAATTTTTTTAAAGAGAATAATTTTAAAAAAAAGTGTGTGATAACAAAAAAAATAAAGAGAAGCAATAAACAGAGAAATAGAACAAACGAAAAAAGAAGCATGGAAACAATAGGAATTTTAAAATAATGCGTAACAATGCTGCGCCAACGATTAAATTTCAAAAATGTATTTTCGACAATATGACGTGAACAATATAAATCAGAGTCAAAATTTCGTTTGAATTTCCAATTGGACTTTGGCGAAATAAGTATCTTAACGCGAAGTTTTTCAGCGTAATTAATAATTGAATTTGTATCATAAGCCCCATTACTAAACGAAGCACCCAGTTTAATTGTTTTTATTTAATCCAGTGTAACAATACAATATGTTGTTTTTAGATTAATTGCTCTTCTTTTCATTGCTACAATATTTTTTTCAGCTTTTTATTTTGATTTAAAATTTTAGCCAATCTTTCCCATACTCTATTCTTTACCCATCGAAAAATCCATTCATGGCGCTCATGTCCTCAATATCCAAAATACTCCGTTTAAAAAATTTCTGTCATTCTTCCCCGCTTTCCCTTTCTTTTCTCTTATATGATCTTTTATTTCTTCCCACTCTTCATCTCTCACGTCATTCATTTGATAGCTCTTGTCTTCTTTTTTATTACTTATTTTCCTTCTTTCTCCTTTCATTTCTTTTTTATTCCCCTATATTATGTATCTCCTAATTTTGTCTACACTATCTAAAAAAAATCGTAAGTTACCTTGGCGTTATGATAAACACCTCTATAAACAACGCAACAATATCGAGCGATATTTTTTGAGATTGAAACGTTTTAGAAAAGTTTTTACTCGCTACGATAAGCTTGATTCTATTTTTATCTCTACCATCTACATTGCTTTTATTTTTGAATTGCTTTTTATGTGAACGTTCCCTAGATACTGTCTACACAAAGAAGATAAAAAAGAGAAATAAACTATAAGATAAAGTATA
>CAMKTI010000091.1 GCA_946415665.1 uncultured Clostridia bacterium | reverse complement strand
AAAAAGCATTTTTTATTATATCCGCATAATCATAATAAAAAAATAATAAACCAACAAGAAATATTTAATATTTGAATCCATATAAAAAAATCTGTTTAGATTTTACTTTTTATCAAATAAAGTCCGAAATTAAAATTTTTATTCCAAATATTTTTTTGGTTCGTAACATAAAAAAATAATTTTTATCCAAAAAATATTTTTTTGTGTTAAAAAAATATGCTATAATTAATAATAGATATTGATTTAAATTTAAGGGGTCAAAAAAATGAATGAGATAAAAATTAATAATAACAACTCGGAAGATAATTATGAGTTATATAGAAATTTATTTTCAAATCAAATTTTTAAACCGACGGATGAAAGTTATGACAAAAACGGACTTTTAAATGAAAAACAAATAAAATTTCAATCAGACAAAAATGGTTTTTTATTTTCGGATGGAAAAACAGACTTAGAAAAAAATTATTTGTCAGATGACGAATATAGTTTTGGCGAAGCAGTTGATTTTATAAAACAAATTGAGAATGATAGTTGGAAAATCAATTTAAAAATAAATTTTGATAAAGCTTGGAGCGACATAAAATCTTTTTTTGGTTTTGAAAATGAAAATCAAAATGATGAGCAAAAAAGATTAGAAGATGTTTTTGGCAACATTGCAAATGACTTAAACAAAAATGGCATGAGTACAAAATTTGATGAACTAAAAGTCAAAGCAAAAAAATTAGATGATGCTTTAAATAAAAAAATTGAATCTAACGATCGCGAGAATTTAATAAAAATATCGCTTGAAATAAAAAAATGTTATTTTGAGTTTGAAGCATTGGTAAAAGAAATTTTAAATGTGACAAAGGAAATAATTAGCCAAAAGGAATATTTATCTGATGAACGTTTGAGGATAATTAAAGAAAAATATTGTTATGGAACAAAAAATTATATGATAATAGAAAATGCTTTTGCGATGGTTAAAGAAATTGGTAGCAGATATTTTTATGAATACAGAGGAGACAATCAATATTTTGATTGGTTTGAAGAATTGCTTAATTTATTAGTACATGGCAACATTAAAGAACTTGACAGTTTAAAAGATTTAATAGGTGAAATCAAAAAAATAGTGCTACGTGCAGGAACAGAGCTGTATGATAATTTTAATAGCTACATTTACTGCGCAAATAAAATAAATGAAATTCGTACTTTACTGCCATCTGAACAAAATTTAAGCAAAAAAGACTTGATAAAAATAACTGATAGCATAGAAATATTAGCCAGAAAATTAGAAGTGTTAGATAAGTGCAAATTATCGTTGAATGAAATTCGAAATTTACTGTCCAAGCAAAATATACATGAAACAAAAAATGAACAAATATTTACTGACCTAGAAAATGTGCTAAAGGAATGTGAAAAAAATAATAAACAACGTACTTGTGATTTTGTGGGATTCCAATTGGGCGAAGAAAAATTAGCGAACCAAACAAATAAAACAGACGAAATATATAAATTTTTGTCTAAAGAGTATGGTGACAAACAAAAATGTTCAGATGAATCCTGGAATCGTCAGCTACGTAGAGGACATTTAATTAACAAGGCAAAAGAGAAAAATTTAACTGCAAACGATTGGATTAAAGCTTGCGATATTTTATATGAAACGCTGTCTGATCTTGAATCTATGACAGATAATGAAAATTTATTTTACGAAATGATTGACGATAGCATCTACGAGCTCGAAACATATTTGGATGAATATGACAAAGATTTAATTAAAAAAGCTGAAGAATGTAAAGATTCACTTGATCAAATACCAAATAAAAAAATAAATGAATATAAGAATATATGTAATGAGTGTGAAAATTCAACTCATCAATTATCGAATTTAAAATCACAAAAATTAGAAAATAACTCAAAATATAATCAGTTAAATAATAAGTATCAAAACGAAACAAAACTATTGTCGGATATCAAAGATATTTATCAAGCTTATAAATATGCGTTATCAGTTGTTTTTTCAAATGAAATCAATCAAGCAAATACTAATATTTCAAAATTTAAAACAAATCATTCTTGTTTTTTTTGGCTAATTTCTCACTCGAGATTATTTTTGATCGGATATTTATTCAGATTTATTGCTTGGATTATCTTAAAAGGTTCTGGAAATTTAGAAGCGGATTATAATAATTACCAAGCTTCTTTTGACAAAGTAAAAAGTCTGCAGTATGAAAAGAAGATATCTAATCAAAATCGGCCTATTTCCGAAAATGAATTTAATAATTTATGTAAAAAAATATTTAATGCTAAAAAAGAAAATGAAATCGATACCTCAAATAAAAATTTTGTTTTAAACGAAAATACAGATTACAAGATTTTGTCAGAATGTCTGCTTAAAGAAATAAATAATAAATTGGCTCAAGAAAATCTCAAGATTACAGTTAACAGAGATTCAATCGAGAATGTGATAAACGATTTTTTTAATACTGTAAAAAAAGATGAACAAGATTTGAAAAATTTGACAGATAACATCGACAAATCAGGTATCGATAAAAAAATTAACGATTTAGAAATCGAAATTAATAATTTAAACACAAAAAAAGAAAACATTGAAAAAGAAATAAAGGAAAAAATTAAATTTGTGCAACCAAACGAAGTTGGACAGTTAATAGATATCAATAGGAAACGTTTGCAATTAAAACAACTTCAAGCTCTATATAAAATTATAAATGCTCTTGAAAACCAAGCAAAAATTTTAGAGGCGAACAGAACTATAATTTCCACATTAACTTCAAAATTATTAGATGTGCCTGCCGAAAAAATCAAAGATAAATCTGTGGATACGCTCTTAAAAATACAAGATAAAAAATCATCTGAAACAGCGATTATTGAAACATCTTATTTTTCCAAAGATAAGTTAAATAAAATTAAAGAAGAACAATCAGGAAGCAATGAACGTGGAGCTTTTAATACGATATTTAAACACAGAGATAAAATTTTAAAACTAGGAAAAATGCATATGATATGCAAAAGTAAGGAGGACAAATACAATGAGATATCCCGTCTAAATTGTTTTAAAAAAAATTCTTTCGTTTTAGTTGATACAGCTGTCAAAGGAAATTTAGCTTATGAAGTTGCAAAATTATTTGATTTTGATTGCATTGTTTCCACACAAATAGGAATTTCCGACGATAATCATATTTCTGTTATGGAAGATGCTCTTAAAGATGGTAGAGTTTTTCACGATAAATGCAAACCGGATGAAATCATTCAGATCAGTAAATCTATAGAAAATCCTGAGAATGCATATAAATTATTCTGTTCTGCATCAGAATTAAATTTTTTGGATGTTTTATTACTGCAAACTGACAGACATGACGATAATTTTTCTTATAATGATGTGGGTGTGCGTGGCATTGATAATGAATTTATAATGCCAACAAAATTAGGTCCACTTATGAAAAAATTGAATGAAAGTGTTTTTGGGCAAAATAGTATTTTACAACTGGCAATGATAAAAATTCCTGTAATTCCAAAAGAACTTAGCGAAAAAATCATGAGTGTAAAGAATGAAGATTTGCGAATTGTATTGAACCCATTTTTTATAGACGATTATCAGGGTTGTGAAAAAGTGGATTTTGCAATCGAGCGTTTTATAGAAATTAAAAAGTTTATAGAGGACGGGAATATACAAGTAGTTGACAAATTTGATAGCAAGGTAATGACGAGAATTACAGAAGGAAAAAAATTGGGCAGTGTATTACAAATGAAAGAACCATTATTGCAATACCCATATCATAATTTTATTCCAACGATAATGCAAGATTGTGAAGTAAAACAGCGGTAAAGTGAAAAACATCAAAGCAAAAACTTTTATTCTTGACTAGCATTAGTAATATTTTTCGATCGAATTATATTTTCAAAAACAAAAGCTACTTGACAATCAAGAAGCTTTTTTTATATCTAGGAACGTTTTTTTTTATTTAATTTGTCAGTGATTAACTTTTTAATTTTTTGATCCAAGTAGTTTTTGCGTTTAAAAATTAATTCTCATTCATTTTTTTAACAAACAAATTTTTTTATTATGATAGAATCAAAAAGAAAGGAGCTAAAAAAAATGGAAAATATTAAGCAAGAAAAAAAAATTGTTTACAGCGCAATTCAAGCAACGGGAATTCCTTCGTTGGGAAATTATTTTGGTGCAATAAAAAATTGGAAGGACATGCAAAATAATTATGATTGTATTTTTGCGATTGCAGATTTACATTCGCTTACTGTTCGTCAAGATCCAATTAAATTTAAAAAAAATGCACGAACTATGTTTTTATTATTATTGGCGTTGGGATTAGATCCTGAGAAAAATATTATTTATTTTCAATCACATGTTCATGAGCATTGTGAACTTGCATGGATTTTAAATTGTTTTACTTACATGGGCGAATTAAATCGCATGACGCAATTTAAAGATAAATCTAAAAAACACAGTGATAATATAAACGCAGGATTATTTACGTATCCGGTTTTAATGGCGGCAGATATTTTATTATATGGCGCAGATTTTGTTCCAACAGGAGCAGATCAAAAGCAACACATAGAAATTTGTCGTGATATTGCTCAAAGATTTAATAATATTTTTGGCGATATATTTAAAATTCCTGAGCCACTAATAAATAAAACTGGAGCAAGAATTATGAATTTACAGGATCCAAATAAAAAAATGTCAAAAAGTGATCAGGATGGCGTAATTTTTTTGTTTGAAGAGAAAAATATTATTTTAAATAAAATAAAAAAAGCGGTTACGGATTCTGAAAATAAAATTTGTTTTTCGGAAGAGAAACCTGGCGTGTCAAATTTATTAAATATATATGCGAGCGCAAAAAATTTAGATATAAGTCAGGCGGAAAATTATTTTGTAAATAAAAATTATGGGGAGTTAAAAAAAATTGTTGGTGAGGCGGTAATTGAATTGCTGGAGCCGATTCAAAAAAAATATTTGGAGCTGGAAAAAGAAAAAGATTATGTAGATAATTTGATAAAAATGGGTGCTGAGCGCGCGAGAAGATTGGCACAAAAAAAATTATATAAAGTGAAAAAAAAGATTGGTTTGTTGGTGTAAGAAATAATTTTTTTGGGAGAGATGAAATTGATAAAAATTTATAATACGTTGACACGAAAAAAAGAAAGTTTTGAGAGCATAGAAAAAAATAAAGTTTTAATGTATGTGTGTGGACCAACTGTTTATGATTATTTGCATATTGGAAATGCGCGGCCATATGTTGTTTTTGATACGGTTAGAAGATATTTGGAATATTTAGGTTATGAAGTTAAATACGTGCAAAATTTTACGGACATAGATGATAAAATAATTAATCGTGCGAATAATGAAAATAAAAATTATGCTGAGATAGCAGAAAAATTTATTGCTGAGGCTTTAAAAGATGAAAAAAATTTAAATATAAAAGAGACGTTGCATCCAAGAGCAACGCTTGTGTTAGATGAAATGATTGATTTGATTTCAGGATTGATTGAAAAAGATTTTGCTTATGAAATAGATGGAACGGTTTATTTTGATACGAGTAAGGCAAAAAATTATGGCAAGTTGGCGAATAAAAATATAGAAGATTTGATCTCAGGAAATAGAATAGTTGAGGATAAAAACAAAAAAAATCCAAGTGATTTTGTTTTGTGGAAGCCATATAAACCGGGAGAACCAAAATGGAATTCTCCGTGGGGATTTGGTAGACCAGGTTGGCATACAGAATGTTGTGCAATGGTAAAAAAATATTTAGGTGATACGATTGATATTCACGCCGGCGGAGAAGATTTAATTTTTCCGCATCATGAAAATGAAATTGCGCAAAGCGAAGCTTATACGGGAAAAAAGTTTGTAAATTATTGGATGCATAACGGATTTATAAATGTAAACTCGGAAAAAATGTCAAAGTCAAAAAATAATTTTTTTACGATTAGAGAAATCGGCAAAAAGTTTTCGTATGAAGCACTAAGATTTTTTATTTTGAGTGTGCATTATAGAAGTCCAATAAATTTTAGCGATGAGCAATTAGAAAGTGCAAAAGTCGCTCTTGAGAGAATAAAAACATGCTTAGAAAATATAAATTTTTTACTTGAGAAAAATAGTTTAAAAAGTAATGACAGCGAAAGTGATTTATGTGATAAATGTGATGATTATGTAAAGTTGTTTAAAGAAAATATGAATGATGATTTTAATACTGCTGGAGCGATCGGGGTAATTTTTGATTTTGTAAAGTTTATAAATATAAATCTTGAGAATAAAAATTTAGAGTTTGTTTTGTATGCAAAAAAAAAATTGCTTGAGTTGTGTGGTGTGCTGGGATTAGAATTTGATTTGCGAAAAAATGATTTAGATTCGGAAATAAAAGATTTGATAGATCAAAGAGATTTGGCCAAAAAAAATAAAGATTGGATTTCGGCAGATAGGATAAGAAATAAATTATTTGATATGGGGATTGTTTTAGAAGATACGAAAAACGGAACACGTTGGTTTTATAAAAGAAAATAAATTGAATCAGTTGTGACCAAATAAAGACGCATCTGGGATGATGTGTCTTTTGTTTTTGATTAAAAGCAATATTTATATAAAAATCCTTAAAGCACCAGAGATAAAACTAAAGAGTATTTTTGATATTGTAGTAGAAAACACAAGAAAACGACGAAATTTTATTTCAGTGTCTATTTTGTATTTTTAATAAACACTGTAAATAAACTATTTCACTTCTCGCCATTTTTTATTAAAGACACAATCATTTGCAAACCTAGCACAATTCCAATTGGTTCAATTTTAAATTTTGTAACGAGATACCAGTTTTAACTGTCAAAAACACTATCTTTTTGTATTTTCCTATTTTTATTTGCTGATTAAGTACATCCGTTTCATTTGTTTTGTTAACACTATCTAAATCTTTCCAATATGTACTGTTTAAAGACAAATTCAACACTAGGTAGCGTTCACATAAAAAGCAAATCAAAAATAAAAACAAGGAATAAAAAT
>CAMKTI010000090.1 GCA_946415665.1 uncultured Clostridia bacterium | reverse complement strand
TTTATCTCTATCATTTCTCTTGCTTTTATTTTTGATTTGCTTTTTATGTGAACGTTACCTAGTTTAATAAAAATAATACATGCTTAACAAAATTAATAATTAACGTCTAGAAACAAAAAATATAAAAAATAATTTCGACATCGTTAAATATTTATCAGTTTAATTTGTTAGGTCAAATTTTTATTAATCATCTTTTTTATTTAAACCGTTTTATTAATATCGACTTTATGATATTAATAGCTCTTGTTGATCCTAATGATTTTGTTTTTGATTATATTAAACTATTTTGACGTGCACATAAATATTTTTTATCTGGAGATGATTTGTTTTGAGACTAAAAAAAAGGGATATATTATTATTTTTTTCGGTAATTATTTTGGCGCTGTTAGGTTTAGTTGCAATTGGAAGTGCGACACATATTTATGACGTAAATATAATTTCAAATAAATTCTCCGGACAAAAAATTTGGTTTGCGATTGGTTTGTTTTTAATGATTTTATTTTATTTTATTGATTATGACTTTATAAGTAAGTTTTATATTTTGATTTATGTTTTAAATTTAATTTTGCTTTTAGCCGTAATAATAATTGGCAAACATGATAATAAATCTGTGACAAGATGGTTAATGTTTGGTCCGATTGGAATTCAACCGTCTGAATTTTCCAAGCTGTTCATGATTTTATTTTTGTCAAGCTTAATAAGCAAATATTCTGAGCAATTAAGTAAAATTCGTTGGTTGTTTTTTATTTTATTAATTTCTTTTTTGCCTGTAATTTTAATTATTAAGCAACCGTCGCTTTCTGCCGGAATAATTGTTTCGCTAATAATATTAACCATTTTATTTGTGGCAGGTTTAGATTATAAATATATTTATAAAAGCTTATTAATTTTTGCTCCCATATTTATTTTTTTTCTCTGGGATATTTTTAGCAGTAAACATATTTTTATGAATCAACTTGTTAAATATAAAATAATTAAAGAGTACCAGATGCAACGTATACTTTCGTTAATTAATCCAGATTTATATAGCAAAGATTTTTATCAGACAAAATATTCTATGTTTGCGCTCGGGTCCGGAAAATTATTTGGCAAAGGTTTATATAACGGCATGATAAATAAATTAAATTATTTACCTGAAGCTCATAACGATTTTATTTTTTCGGTTATAGGCGAAGAATTTGGTTTTGTTGGTTGCTGCATAGTTTTATTTTTATTATTTTTTATAATTTCGATTTGCTTTTTGATCGCAAAAAAATCAGGGACATTTTTGGGTAAATTGATTGCTTCTGGAGTAGCAGGAATGTTTGCTTTTCAAACTTTTATTAACGTTGGCGTTGCAAGTGGAATTTTGCCAAACACAGGAATGCCGTTGCCTTTTATAAGTTATGGTGGAAGTTCAATGTTAGTAAATATGATTGCGATTGGAATCATTTTAAACATAGATTCTTTTTCGCGTGAATAAAAAAAATCGGCTTGCAATTAATTTTTTTTGTGCAAAAAAAAAACAGACGCAAAAAATCTTGCATCCGCTTTAAAAATAAATTTTTGTTTATAATCAAATATTAATCTCCAATTCCTCCGATTTTGTCTTCTTGATTATTATTTATTGTAGAAATTACGTTTATATCAGAACCATTTTTTTCATCGTTTTCATTTTTTATGAGTATTTTTTCTTTTTCTGGGTTATCAATTATCTTTTGCATATCATCAAGTAATTTTTTTACACGCGCTTGATATTTCTCATAATATTGAAGCGGCGTCGGTTTATTTGGATTGCAATTATTAGCTTGCAAACCAAATGATTCTCTTTTTTTCTTTGCTCGATTCAATCTATCAACAAAAGGTTGCGACCGATTTTTTTCGGCACTTGAATTACTAAGTCTTTTTTTTAATTGGTATAACCGCCACAAATAAATACATGTGAAGATTATCGTAAACCATTTCCAATTTAAAGTCAGTATTTGATTTATTTGATTATTGAGGTTTGAAATCTGTGAATCAAGCTCACTGTATCTTTGTTGGTACAAATTATAGTCATTAACTGTGGAACATAGTTGGTTAAAGTCCCGCCATAGATCAACATCTTTATCTTTGATATCTTGCTTGTGTTCATCATCATAAATTATTAATCCTAAAACTGCTTTCCAAATGTTTTCATGATATTTCAAAGCAGGTTCAATAAACCACTTAGAAATTACAGTACGACACCGATAGTCGCTATTCAAAAATAAGCCGAACACTAGTTTACATCTTTTTTCAATATCATCTGAGTAATTGAACGCGTCGCAATTTGTAGTATCGCAATAATAATTATTTTCCAAACCAAGCAGCCAGCAATAATCATTTCTATGGAACCCAGCGTCAAACTTTTTTTTAATGAGGCGATTTAAATTATTTTTAACACACTGCAGCTGCTGATAGTTTTTATTTTTATCTAAGAAATCTAAAATGTTATCATACGTCTCAAAGAAATTTTGTTTAACATTAACTAAATCCAGTAACCAAGATTTGGCCAGCGGATCATTTTCGTTTTTAAAGGCTTCAGTAAACCCCGCCAGTTTTTGCTCACCATATTCCTTTAAAATCTTTAACAACGGTTCCGGACATCTACAGTTATTCTCATTTATCTCAAAATTATTCTCTTTTGACTTATATTTATTTACACAAATGTCAAATAAATCTTTTGGATTCTTAAATATTTTTTTTATATCGTTGTAACGCAAATATTCGTTTAGTACGTTAATTAACAATATCATTTGTTCTGGATCGCTTGTTTTTTTTAAAGCTTTGACTAATGATTCTGTCTCAAAGCCTTTTGATAAACTTTTACGAACTATCTCATTTGTATCTTCCAAATGATCTTTTATCTTTGGGCATAATTTTATATAAATATCCAACGCAACTAATGGAGACTGAGCTGTACAACTGTCTCTCTTAAAAATCATATAAAACAATAAAACTAATTTCTTAGGATCGTCTGTTTTTTCAATAAAACTTTTAATGTCATCAATATGATACGAAAATAAATCTGCGGCCGAAATATTATATGATGCACGTTTTATTGACTTCGCATCAAACTTATCTATTTCTGGATAATTTTTAAGAAAACCATCCAAAAACTCACCAGGAGTTTTAAAAAAATCAGTAATATTAACTTGTGATTCAGGTAAATCTTTCTTGTAGCATGTAGTAACTGCCCATAAAAATATGCTTTTCCATGCATTATCATTTGTGTTGTTAAGACTTTCAATACACTTGTATATTTCTGTCTTGGAATATACAAAACGCAAAATATCCAAAAACCAATATTTACAGCATAAACGCTGATAGCCTTTAGCAAATTTATAGTTTGTCACCGGAGGAAAAATTTTTGCAAAAACATTTAATAAACTATCAGGCGACTCAAATTTTCTTTTTATCATGTTTTTCAAGTCCAATAAAGCATCATATAGAATGTCTTGTCTCCAACTTTCATGCTTTATACATTCATAATAATCCCGAAATCTGAGATAATTCATTATGCTGAATTTTGTTTTCCAATCAACGTCTTTGTTATTTAAACATTTAAGCAGTTTACCTGATATTTGTTTCCCAAGTTTACCATGTTTAATATTGTAATGACAATCCCTTAAGTATTCGAAATGGTTCACTATATCAGCCGTAAACTTACTTTCATTTGGAATTTCTTTTCTTGATGAATTGTCTTCTTCAACTATCTGTATAATATTTGAACGAAACCGAGCAAATTGAGCGTGCCAACCTAGATTTTTCACATCCGTTTGCAACAATATTTTGTCGCCAAACGACAAAACAGCTTCAAAACAAAATTGTGGCGGAAGATTTGTTTCAGCTAATTTTTTCGATATATACGATAAATATTCAGACGTTTTTATTTCAGGCACATCAGTCATAATTTTTGTAAAATATTTTTTCACGCAACCAAATTTTGATTCATCCTCATATATTTTTTTCGCTTCTGATTTTTCCAAGTACGATAAGAGATTATTTACAATTTTTTTTGCGTTTTCAGGGTTTTTGTTGTTTTGATTTCTATCCCAATCTTTATCAAGAAAATCAATAAGCAAACCACAACTTTGCTCCCAAGATAATTCATTTTTAAATCCATCCAATAAGTCATAAACGTTATCTACTTTTGTATCATAATTTTGCATTAAAACCGTATCCAAAAAAAATTTTAAAACTCCAAATAAGATTTCTCCATCTTCATCATCCGGAAAAATCTTATTATATGTTTTGATAAATCTTGTTATTTTATCAACTTGAAACCAATTATTTTTTTTGACAAAAAGTTTCACGTAATTCACAAAAGTATCACGATTTTCTTTTGATGCACCTCTTAATACATCGTTTTTCAAGGTATCAAACGATATTTCTATATTTGAATTATTTTGCATTACAAACACCCCACCCTAATTTTTTTTGACTCTATAAATTAATTACAAACTATTTATTTTTAATTCTTGTTATTATATCATAAAAAAATTTTGTAGGCAAAATAAATTTAAGCTGTGAATATTATTTTTTTATGGCATTTCTTTTTCATCGAATAAATATTTATTTAAAAAAATATCTTCATGATAAATTTTTTTTATTATCGGTTTTACATAAAAAAAACGGATGCAAAAAATCTTGCATCCGCTTTAAAAATAAATTTTTGTTTATAATCAAATATTAATCTCCAATCCCTCCGATTTTGTTTTCTTTATTATTGCTTGTTGTGGAAATCATGTTTGGATTAGGATTAATTTGCTCATTGCCTTTGATTTCATTGAGCATTTTTTTCTTTTTCTGGATTATCAATTATCCCTTGCATATCATCAAGTAATTTTTTTACACGTGCTTGATGTTTCTCGTAATATTGAAATGGCGTCTTATTTTGGTCATGATTAGAAGTTTGCAAACCAAATGATTCTTTTTTTCCCTTTGCTTGAACTAACCTATTAACAAAAGGTTGTAACCGATTTTTTTCGGCACTTAAACTACTAGAGAGTATCGACAAAGACGAGAAAAAATAAAAGAAAGTAACAAAGCAACAAATAACAAACAAGAAGTGAAGCATTTAATCCAACGCTATTTAATCCACTTCCTACTATAATCTAATCACTAAATTCTCGCTTGTTAAGCGAGAAAAAAATTTCATAAGCTTGATTTTATTACTAAAAATCAAAACTTACCATTAAATATCAAAAAAATAATTTTAGTACTTGACAAACAATAATCTATATGTTTATAATAAAAATATAAATTTTGGGGAGTGAAAATATTTGAAAAAGGCTACAGAGATAAAAGCAATTACACAGGAGCTTAATAATATTAAAGTAGAAAATTTTAGCAATCTCATAGAGACATTGTCAAATTACAAAACAGTTAATATAGAAACAGAAAATGTCATGGGCTCAGATTTATGTAACAAATTGTTTAATAATGATAAAGTCAAATTATATGCTAAAATATCTATATCAAATTTAAAATTAATTTGTGATTTTTGTAAGGACGGAGCCATATCAAAGGAAGTTGTAAACAAACTTTTTGAGCATGGATTGTATGCCTATGATGAAAAATTTCTTAATGAAGTGAGCATCTCAGAACTTTATTCCATGAAAAACAAATTCAGTGTTGAAGCTCAGACAGTAGTTAAAAATAAGTTAAATGACAATCGAAAAAATTTGTTAAACAAGCTCGCTTCGCAAAAAGATAAAATAGATAATCAGTTACTTTCTAAATATGCTTTTGAATTATATTGCTTTCAAATATTTTTCTGTGGTCCGCTCGATTTGAATGATACTCAAGCATTCATAAAATTAGTTTCTGGCAACACCATGATTAGTTTTGTTTTAGAAACATATTTTAAAAATACATTGCCGAAAGGTGTTTATGACAAAAATGATTTTTCGGTAGATGACGATAATATACTGCGTGAACACATTTTACCAGCAGTGACACAGCATGCTACTGAAATTTTAATTAAGCATCAAAGAAACAAAGATAAATTATATATTAGTGAGTTGAGAATAATAATTATTGCACGTTGTGGTTTTAAAAACGACACAGATTTTAAAAATAAAATAAAAGAACTATCTAAAGATGAAATCAATGATAACTTTTGGCTAAATAATTTTGAGGCCATAATTCCGGCTAAAATTGGTAGTATTTATGGTTTACTTTGGTTGGCAGCATTTTTATCTAAATCACAAAATCAACAAGATGAATTAAAATTCAGTCTAGATTTTACGTATTCATCTAGTATTTTCCAGTTATTTAAGTTTTGGTTAGAAAAGGGAATGAATGGAGTTCATTTCACTTATGATGATATTGATGAAGCATTAACATATTTGCAAGCATTTCAATATAAAATAATTCATCATGACAATTCTAAGTTTTTTGATATATTAAAAATAAATTTAAACGAAGACGTTATAAATGAAATCAATTCAAACCAATCGGAAAAACAATATATTGAATTCCGGAGTTGTAATAAAAAAAATGAAAATAATTTTGTTTTATTTATCTTTCAAGCAGGTGCGTTGGTTGGAATTTTGTCTCAGGATGAATATTGTAATGACAGTGGCAAAACAATTAAAAACAAAGCAATGGAAATCAATGAAGATATGAATAACATTGCAGATAATACGCAAAATTCAATTGATGAAGAAAATAAAACGAGTTCGCTAAAAAACAAAGAAGACGAAAATGAAGAACAAAATAAAATAAATATATCTGATACCACCGATAAAAAAATAACAAGTGTAAGTAACACTGATGGAAATAAAAATAATATTACTGGATTTGACAATCAGATGAATTATGAAAAATATACGAATGACAACATAAATAATAATTCGGGTTTAGAAAAAATTAAAGTTGAAGAACAAAATAAAAATAACATTACTGAATTTGACAATCAGATGAATTATAAAAGACTAAAAATCATTTTTGTTATTTTAGGTGCTGTGTCGATTATTTCTGTAGCTTTCTTGTTCATCAATATTTTTTATTTTGAACTTGCCGTATTCCATTTTTTAAACATTTTATTAATATCATT
>CAMKTI010000089.1 GCA_946415665.1 uncultured Clostridia bacterium | reverse complement strand
CACAATTTATATGAGGTTTAGTAGATGGTCGAAGAACTGTACGATTGCCAAAATTTTAAAAGCTATGGAAAAGCAAAAAATACTTAGAAGAGGATTATATTACTCTTTATTGACAGTACAAGCATAAAGGTGAGTCCAGATACAAACAAGAATAAAAACAATCAGAAACAAAGCATCGGACGTTCAAAAGGAGGCCTGACAACTAAGCTACACCTATGTTGTACATCTTCATGTCAACCGGCTTTTGATTTGTCTCCTGGCAATTTTCACGATGCTCCCGAAGGAAGAAAGCTGATTGAATTCATTTATTCCAAAAATAATAATTATTTTTTGATGGATAGAACTTACAAAAATGATAAAATTTTGGATTTGGCTAAGAATCACGGGTTTAAGACCGTTGTTCCACCTAAAAAAAAATCGTAAGTTGCCTTGTAATTATGATAAGCAACTTTATAAACAACGCAACAATATCGAGCGATATTTTCTGAGATTGAAACGTTTTAGAAAAGTTTTTATTCGCTGTGATAAGCTTGATTCTATTTTTATTTCTAACATCTCCCTTGCTTTTATTTTTGACTTGCTTTTTATGTGAACGTTGACTAATTTGTTGAAAGAAAATACTACCGTATTTAAAAAGCAAGATTTTCTATCCTAATTTTTTTATTAGCCAAAATTATTTTTTTCGTGTTACCCAAAATAATTATTTTTGAACTTGTTTTTATATCATGATTTAATTTTTTGATTTGATTAGAAAAAATATTCCAATCAGAACTTTGATTTATCAAATTTAAATCATTAATCAATAAATCATTTTGATACGCCAAAATATTTTCGCTACCAAATAGTTTTTCATAATTCAATTTTTGTTTTGGCAAAAAACCACCAATCAAAATATCAAAATCTTTTTTGTTTATCGCTTGAATATAATCAGCAAAACTTTTTTTATCCACAATCGCTGAAATATTGTATTCAGAAAATGATTTTTGAATCAGATTTGCAATTTTAATCAGAGCTGGATTTTCTTGATTAACAAGAATTTTTATTTTCAAATCTGGATTAATATTGAGATTAATAATTTTTTTGACTTATTCTTGCTCAATCAAATCAATTTTCGTGCTCAAACACGATGTTTCAATATTATTTTTTTTTATTATTTGATCGATCGGAATTATATTTTTTACGGCGTTATAAATTTGGTCGATATTAAACAAATTATTATTTGGGTTAAAAAAAATAAATTCGAGTTGATTTGTTGGATAAAAAATTTTGTTTGCATCAGTTTTAAATTTCCCAAGGTTATTTGAATTTGTTTGAATTAAATCTATTATGGATTGATTAAACGCGTCAATTTTTGTTTCATAATCCGGCACAATAAAAATATTTATGGTTTCAAATTCATGGTCATTGCCAAAATAGTTAGGATTTTTTTGAAGCAAAATATTTTTTTGTCGCTTATACATATTAATTTTATAAGCACCATCAGAAATTAAATTTTTTATGTTTTGATTTGAATCAGAAAAAAATTTTTTTGGTATGACAGGGAAGTTTAATAAATATGTTGATGGAAAGTTTGAATTCGCAAAAATTATTTTTAACTCGTATTTAGAAATTTTTTGTGCTGAAACAATATTTTCACCCGAGACGTAATAAATTGAATTCGGATCGGAGAATTTAATTTGTTGAATAGAAAATAAAACATCATCCGCAGTTAAATTTGTTTTGTCAGACCAAAAAATATCTTGGCGCAAAGTTATATTCGCAACATTCCCATCAAAATTAATTTCCGAAACAAGATTATTAATCGGCTTTTCGTTTTGAAATTTAATCATTGGCTCAAAAATTAATTTTAAAATATTATCCATGTCAGGATTTTGATTTAACAACGGATTAAAATTAACTGGAATAACGACCGCTAAATTTAAATTTTTTTGAGTAGAATTTTGTTGCGGAAAAATATTTTTCATGTAAAAACAAAGCAATAAAACAAAAAATAAAATATATGTAAGAAATTTTTTTCTTGCCACAAGTCATCGCGCTCTCTTTTTTATTTTTTATTTTACTACAAGAAATTTAATTCTGAGAGCATAAATTTTTTGATAAAACTTAACGCGCGCCAAATAATTTTTTGTTTCTTTAAACGGAATATAAAACAATTTTTTTTTATCGTGCGAATATTTTTCAATCCATTTTGATAAATTTCCAAGGCCTGCATTATAAGCGCAAAACGCAAAATCATAATTATTATCAAATTTAACCAACAGATATTTAAAATAAAAGCAACCGAAATTTATATTCGTATCAGGCTCAAATAATTTTTTTACATCATAATTTTTAAACTTAATTTTTTTTGCAATCCAATCAGCTGTCGTTGTTTGTATTTGCATTAAACCAATCGCATTTTTATGTGAAACAGAATTCGAATTAAATTTGCTTTCCGTGTAAATAATTGCGCAAACAAAACTTGGATCAAGATTATATTTTGCCGAGTATTTCTTTATCGAATCAAAATATTTTATTGGGAAAAAAATTTTTGTTGTTATAACAAAGCACAAAAAAAATATCAGACACAAAAATAAAATTCGCACAAAAATTCTCTTTCGCTTATTAAAATTAAATACATAAACTCGCATTTATTTTTCACTGCCTAATATTTTTTTAATTTTATTTTCAAAATCAATTAAATTTCCGTTATTATAAATTATTTTATCGGCAAATTTTTTTGCTTCGTCAAACTTAATTTGATTTCTTAACCTCATATTTATTTTTTCTTGATTTATATTATCACGCAAAATTAAGCGCTGCTCAAGCAATTTTTTTTTTGCACATACAAGCCATATTTCATCACAAATTTTATTTAATCCAGTTTCAATTAAAAGTGGCGCATCAATTACAATCAAATCATAATTTTTACTTTCTAAGAGCACGGTTTCTATTTCAGATTTTATTTCAAAAATAATTGCTTTATGTGTTATAAGATTTATTTTTTTTATGTTCTCATCGGATTTAAAAACAATATCCGATAATTTTTTTCTGTTTATACTAGAATTCTCATTTAAAATTTCTGCTCCAAAAATTTTTACCAAACTCATATAGACATTTTTGTTATATAAAATAATTTCGTGGGCTATTTTATCCGCTGAAATCAAAAAGATTTTTTTGTGTGAGCACAAAATTTTACATAAACTTGATTTTCCACTTCCACTTTTTCCTGTAACACCAATTATTTTTATTTTTTTATCCACAAAAATCACGTCTCATAAATTATTTTTCTATTCAAACCAAATAATAAAACAAAAGATTTATTCTTGAGCCAAAAATATTATTTATCAAAAAAACTATTTTTAAATCTAATTGCTAAAATAACGTGTTATAAATTTTGGATACAAAAAAATAAAATTGGCTTTGAAAAAAATTCTTAATAACAAAATCAACAATCGAGTTATGTATTAAAAAACACTTATAATTTTTGCTAGATATAAATTAAAAATTTACATACTACCCCATTAAAAATATAAAATAAAATTTTTTTATAAAAAAAACAGCCTCTCTAACTAGCTGTTTTTTTATTCGCTTCATAAAATTAAATGTCAGAATTATTTTCACAGTTCTTGGAAAAAAAATATACACAGTCAGCGCATTGATTTAAATCGGCATTTTCATTTAAAATCGAAGTTTTGTCAAAATAATTTGTTTTATTCTTTGGACAATATTTTTTTATCTTTTGGCAATACATTATTTACACCTCGCTATTTTTTTTATGTAAATAATTATTGCCATAAATTTTTTTTTTATACTTTAAAATTAATTTTTAAACGTGTCTTTTAACATATCAAAAAAAGATTTTTTTTTGTCTTTGGAATCGGAATTGTCAGCAAAAAATTCTTTTAGTAATTTTTTTTGTCTATCGGAAACATTGGTTGGTACATGAACATTTAATTTTAAAATCAAATTACCTATAATTCTATTATTTTGCACATTGGGCACACCTTTATTTTTTAACGTAAAAACAGTTCCTGATTGGGTTCCGGGTTTAATTTTTATTTTTTCTGGTCCGTAGACCGTTTGAATTTCAATTTCATCACCTAAAACTGCCTGAATAAATTCAATTGGTACGTCTAAATATAAATCATCACCCTTTCTTATAAAATATTTGTGCGGTTTGACATAAACAGTAACTAATAAATCTCCGTTTGGTCCGCCATTTTTTCCAGCTCCGCCTTTATTAGAAATTCGTATTGTTTGGTCGTTTGCGATCCCTTTCGGAATATCTATTTCAAGTTTTTTTTCTTGTCTAATTGTACCAGCACCGCGACATTTTTGACATTTCTCTCTTATAACTTTTCCTGTTCCATTACATACATTACAAGTTGACATTTGAATACTGATTGACCCAAACATACTTTGTCGTTGTATATGAATTCTTCCGCTCCCTCCACATTTTCTACAGTTTTCTGGAAATGTCCCAGGTTTCGCTCCAGTTCCTCTACAATTATCACACATACAATCTAAGGAAACATTAATAATTTTTTTGCATCCAAATATCGCTTCTAATAAATCAATTTGTACTTGAGCGAAAACATTGCTTCCTCTGACAGCCGAATTATTTCTGCTTGAACTGCCACCAAAAAAATCTCCAAATAAATCTTCGAAGCCACCAAATCCGCCACCAAATGCAGATTTAAATATTTCACTAAAATCAAAATCTGCCGCGTTATATGCACTTCCTTGACTTCCGTCAAAAGCTGATGAACCAAGATGGTCATAAGTTGCACGTTTTTGTGGATCGCTTAAAACTGCATAAGCTTCACTAACTTCTTTAAATTTCGCTTCTGCATTCTTATCGCCGGGATTAACATCAGGATGATATTTTTTTGCTAGCTTTCGGTAAGCACTTTTTATTTCGTCCGAACTCGCATTTTTTTCTACCCCAAGCGATTTGTAATAGTCTTTTCCCACACCGTTTTTCCTCCAAAAATAAATTAATCTTTATTTTAGCAAAAAAAAATCTTTTGCGTAATAAAAAATTATTGCACCATAAAAATATAAATAAAAATCGATCGCTTCCATAATATATTTTTTGATTTAGAAAAAATCAGATGATGTTAGATAGTGTCTACATGAAAAAAATTTAAAAGAATCACAAATACATAAAAATAAAACGGAAATAATATAGAAGCGACGAAACCATCGAGCATTTTAGCATATCTAGTGGCAATACCGTGCCAACGTTTAAAAGCAAGGAAAGTATTCTCAATAACATGTCTAAAGCGATAAAGTTTACGGTGAGACTACTGTCTCTTTTCTTCAAAACCCCAAACCCTTTATAATTGCGTTGTTCAAGTTTGTTGCGTTTCGGAGAAATAACTGATTTTATATTTCGTTTTGCTATATGTATAACACAAAATTTTGTTAGATAGTGTCTACGCAAATAAGATAAAAAAGAGAAATAAACCATAAAATAAGGTATAATGGAGAGAAATAAAAAACGGGAGCAAAATAAAAATGGAAACATAGATTTAGATAGTGTTCACATAAAATAAAAATAGAAAATAGATTGAGCAAAAAGAAAAAAGTGGTAAGACAGAAATATAAAATTTACAAAACACAATATAAAAAGCTGGAGGAATTAATTACGATAGCAAAGAAACTGGCGAAGATACCAAACTACAAATTCATGTGTGCAGTGCTTTATATAATAGAGAATGGTTGAAATGGAGGGTATTACCAAAAAAATATGGAAGCTGACACACAGTTTATATGAAATTTAGCAGATAGGCGAAGAACAGTGTAATCACAAAGGCTATTGCTTTTTTTCTTTCAAACCTTGTTTTAAAAGCTATGAAAAAGCAAAAACTGCTTAATGAAGAGAATTATATATTCTTTATTGATAGTACGAGCATAAAGGTGAGTCGAGATGCAAAAAAGAATAAAGATAATCAACAACAGAGCATTAAACGTTAAAAAAGTGATTAATAACGATAACGAAATGGCATTTATGTTGTGCATCTTAATGTCCAGTGGTTTTTCGTTTGTCTCCTGGCAACTTTCACAATGCTACGGAAGAAAGAAAGTTTATTGAATCCATATATTCCAAAAATAATAATTATCTCTTGATGGACAGAGCTTACGAAGATGATAAAACTTTAGCTTTAGCCAAGACTCACGGTTTTAAAACAGTTGTTCCAACTAAAAAAAATTGTAAGTTAACTTGAAGCTATGACAAACACTTTTATAAACATCGCAATAATATCGAGCGATATTTCCTGAGATTAAAACGCTTTAGAAAAGTTTTTACTCGTTACGATAAGATCGATTCTATTTTTATCTCCAACATCCAGCCTGCTTTTATTTTTGATTTGTTTTTTATGTCAACGCTGCCTAATATAAGTGATGCAAAGTTGAAACTAATAGAATCGCGCATGACAAGTCAGCCAGGGCAACATGAAGGCACAGCCAAAGATAATCGGGAATTTATCAATGCAGTTATTTGGATACTTAAAACAGGATCTTTGTGGAGGGATTTGCCTCCAGATTATGTCAAGTGTGGTACGATTCATCAAAGATTTATTCGGTGGCAACGAAAAGGTATATGGAAAAAATTATTTGAGATGAAATACTGAAAGGTGATGTGATCTTTGAATGGCTAATGATAAGTTCGAGTTATGTGAAAGCACATCAACATGAGGCTGGGACTCGTGGCAGGAATCAGATTATATCAAAGACAAAAGGGGCTCAATTCGAAAACACACTTAGCCGTCAATGAGCGTGGTACGCCTGTAAAATTTGTCGTTACAGAGAGAACGCGTGCCGATTGTAAAGAAGCTATTAACTTGATCAAAAAACTCAATGCAAAATTATTATTTGCAGATTATGCTTGGATATAAGCGAAATTTTGTCTTACTATCGCTGTACAAAATATGAAATCAGTTATTTTTCCGAAACGCAACAGACTTTAACAACGCGATTACAAAGATTTTAAGGTTTTGAAGAAAAGAGACAGTGGTCTCACCGTAAACTTTATCGCTCTAGACGTATTATCGAGAATACTTTCCTTGCTTTTAAACATTGGAATTTTATTGTCATTCGTTATGCTAAGAC
>CAMKTI010000088.1 GCA_946415665.1 uncultured Clostridia bacterium | reverse complement strand
CAGTTATTCCTCCAAAACGCAACAGACTTGAACAACGTGATTATAAAGGTTTTAAGGTTTTGAAGAAAAGAGGCAACAGTCTCACCGTAAACTTTATCGCTTTAGATATATTATCAAGAATACTTTCCTTGCTTTTAAATGTTGGCGTGGCATTGCCACCAGATATACTAAAAGTTTTATCGCTCCTATTTATTTCCGTTGTATTTTTATGTATTTGTCATTCTTTTAAATTCTTTTCATTTAGACACCATCTAATCTACACGAAAAAAGCCTGATTTTCATCAGGCTTTTTTTATATAAATTAATTTTAAATAAACTCATTCGCCAGAAAAAATTCTTGTGCCGACACAAAATTATCAAAACAATAATTTGCCAACTTTTTTATTTCGCCCCAATTTTCTTTTTCACACTTATCGAACATTCCAATTACAAAAAAATTTGCTTCTCTAACAGTTTTAATCGCATGAAGTGAATCTTCAAAAACAACAGCATTATCTTTTTCTACACCTAAAAAATCCAACGCTATATCAAAAATTTTCGACGACGTTTTATCACAATCCATTTTCTCGCACGAAAATATCTCCAAAAAATATTTTTTTATATCTAATTTACCAAAAGTATTTTCTACTGTATCATAATTATTAGCCGTTGCGACACACATTTTAATATTATTTCTTTTGAGCACTTCCAAAAAGTTCAGAATCCCATTTTTTAATTTTACATTACGAGCATAATATTTATTTATAATCTCGCGGATTTTATTTTTTATTTCGCGCTCAGAAAAATTTATCTTAAATTCATTTTTTAAATACAAAATCGCCTGCGGTATCGTCATCGTTTTTAAAAACTCATCTATATTTTCATCATGTTTAATTTCTAAGCTATCCAAAAATTTGCTGCCGATTTTACTCCAAATTTCCATCGAATCTAAAATAACTCCGTCAGCATCAAAAATTGCTCCTTTAATTTTCATAATACACTCCAATTATTTTTTTTGCTGTTAATATTAATCTTTCGCATTGTCTTCTAACATCAGATGCACCAAAAATTGCTTGAATCATAGCAAATCCAGACAATTTTAACCCCGATAATAAATCCATATTTTCTTCATTGATTCCGCCGATTGCAACAACCGGAATTTTTACTTCATCACAAATTTTTTTCAGCATTTCGCGCGACACCGTTTTAGCATCATCTTTGGAGTTGGTTTTAAAAATTGCCCCGACTCCTAAATAATCCGCACCATTTTTTTCTGCCAAAATTGCCTGTTCTAAATTTTCACACGAAACTCCTAAAATCATGTCTTCACCAATCATTTTTCTCGCTTTTTGCGCTTCCATATCTTCTTGTCCAACATGAACTCCATCAGCTTTGATTTTTATCGCTATCTCAACTTCATCGTTTATGATAAATAACGCATTATATTTCTTACATAAATCTCGCAAAACAATTGCTTTTCTAAAAAAATCTTCTCTCGAAATATCTTTATTTCTAAATTGCAAACATTTAATTCCGCTTTTTAAAACTTCTTCAACGCGATTAAAAAAAAATTTTTCTTCCTCAGAAAATAAAATTTTGTCCGTGATCGCATAAACAAGTAATTTGTCTTTATCAAATATCAATTTTATTCAGCTCCCACAAATTTAGACTCCCAAGAAAAATCCCAGAATTTCATTTCATATTCTGAACAATAAACAAAAATCTCCTCGAGAAATTTTATTTTTTCAAAACTATAATTTTTACTTAAACTATCAAGCATATTTATTAATTTGCGATTATGTTTTGAATAATCATCAGACGAATAAATTTTTAACCAATCACCATATAATTCATGCTCAATCGCTTTCGGATTATTATTTAAAATTTTTTTAGCTATAACTTCATAACTATAAGCGCAGGCTAAAACCGCAACTAAAATTTCAACTTCACTATTTTCATAAGCTATTCTTAACATATAAGAACAATAAGCAACATTATCGATTGCCATTCGAGTTTTATTTATATTTTCCTGCGAAATTCCAAATCTAGCCATATAACCTTTATGCAAATTTAATTCACTGCAAGCTAAAACATGTGTATAATCCGCAAACAATTTCATCGTCTCAAGAGATTTTGCTTTTGCAACGCCAATCGAAAAAACTTTTGTGTAATCAATCAAATACATAAAATCCTGCACTATATAATATTTAAATTTTTCCGTTTCTAAATTTCCTTTTTCAATTCCTAGAACAAATGGATGTTTATTATATTTTTTCCAAATGTCACTTGTTGCGTTTAGCAATCTTTCACTTGTTTTCATATCAAACCTTTCCCATTTTTATTTTATCAATCCAAAAAAAACATATGATTCAACGGACCGCGACCATGCCCAAGATTAAGCATTGCTTTTATACAATCCAAAACATATGTTTTTGCGTTTTTGATCGCTAATTTTAAATCCTGACCTTTTGCAAGATTTGCTGCGATAGAACTCGAAAGCGTACAGCCTGTGCCGTGCGTATTTAAATTATTTATTTTTTCGCCTTCAAACCAACAAAAATTATCTTTAGTGCAAAGCAAATCATCTGAATTTTTTTCACTATGTCCGCCTTTTAATAACACATTACAACCATATTTCTGATTAATAATTTTTGCCACTCTTATCATATCATCCCGAGAATCTATTTTTATTCCCGACAAAATTTCTCCCTCAAAAATATTTGGTGTAATCAAATCTGCAATCGGAAACAATAATTCAATTACTTTTTCAATCGCGTTTTTATTCGTTAATTCGCTTCCACTTGTTGCAATCATAACCGGATCTAAAACAATATTTTTCGCACCAAAAAATTCTAATCTCTCGGCTATAACTTCAACCAAATCAACATCTGCAACCATTCCAATTTTTATTGCATCAGGGAAAATATCATTAAAGACACTATTTATTTGCTCATGTAAAAAATCTGCTGGCACGGGAAATATTTTTTGCACTCCCAAAGTATTTTGTGCCGTTAAAGCAGTTATCGCTGTCATGGCAAAAACATTATGCATAGTAATAGTTTTTATATCCGCTTGAATTCCTGCTCCGCCGCTTGAATCGCTTCCGGCTATACTTAATACTGTTTTCAAACCAATCTTTCTCTCCTAATAAAATTTATAGTTCGCAAACTCTTCAAAATCCCGAACGTTAAAATTATAAACCGCATCGATAATATAATTTCGATAACTTGCATTTCCTGAATCAAACTTTAATTTTTTATAAGCAATTTCACCACTAATTCCCATAATACAAACTGCAGATGCAACTGCTTCGAGCAAAAAATTTTTATTTACACACGCGACAGCCGCTATCAAACTTGACAATTGACAACCTGTTCCGGTAACTTTTGACATCATTTCATTGCCATTAAATATACAATATGCATTTTTTTTGTTGGCAATTATATCTATTTTTCCTGTGATAACTATTATCGAATTTAATTTATCAGCCATATTCAAAGCAAACTTAACTATACTATCCAATTTTTGTCTGTCAATCTCATCATTTTCATTCGCATCTACCCCACGAGTTTTATTCGAGTTGTCAAACAAAACTGCTATCTCAGAAAAATTGCCCTTTATCACATCAAATTTTATATTTTCCATTAAAAGCTTAGCGGTGTTTTTTCGAAATTCCGACGCACCAACTCCAACTGCATCAAAAATAATAAATTTACCAAGCTCATTTGCTTTTTGTCCCGCTGTCAGCATACATTTTATCGAATTATTATTCAAAGTTCCGATATTAATATTTAATCCGTCACAAATTTTTACTAAATCTTCAGCTTCTTCGACAGCATCAGACATAATTGGAGAACCTCCAACGGCTAATAAAATATTTGCGCAATCATTCACTGTTACATAATTCGTAATGTTGTAAATCAATGGCTTTGATTTTTTTAGATTGTGCCAAATATGCCCGGCAAAAATTTTTTTTAACATACTACACCTCCGAAAATTATTTTTTGAAGCAAGAATAATTTTACACGATGTTTTATTAAAGTAAATAAAAAATGTTATATAAATCCGTTTTAAAATTTGATTTATAAATTTGACAAGCATTTTAAAACTCGACAAAAAAATTTTTTTTTTGCCTGCATAAAATCAATTTTTAGAAATATATTTGATTTATCAGGAGGGGAAATAATTTGCACAAATTAATTGTTTTGCGGAAAAAAAATTTTTTGCTCGCAGGAATAATTTCGTTGCTTTTAATTATGTATTTTAATTTAAAGCCGTCAGTTCAAAGCGTTTTTAATTCGCATAAATTATTACCGATTTATTGTGTTGATCGTGATGACAATAAAATTTCACTTTCGTTTGATGCGGCATGGGGTGCAGACGATACAGATAAACTTCTCGAGATTTTAAATAATAATGATGTCAAAGCAACTTTTTTTTTATGCGGCTATTGGATAGATAAATATCCTGACGAAGTAAAAAAAATAATTTCGTATGGACACGATGTTGGAAATCACGGAAATACTCATGCACACGGAAATAAATTATCGCTTGAACAAAACAAACAAGAAATTTTACGGGCGCATAAAAAAATACAGGCTTTGTTTGACGAACAAGAACAAGATTTAAAAATAAATTTATTTCGTCCGCCGTTTGGAGAATATAACGATACAGTTATTCAAGCTGCACAAGAATTAAATTATTATCCAATTCAATGGGACGTTGATAGTTTAGATTGGAAAGAATTAGGAGCGGAACATGAATTAAATCACGTTTTAAATCATAAAAAATTAAAATCCGGATCAATAATTTTATTTCACAATGATGCAAAATATACGCCGAAAATACTTGACAAAATAATAAATGGCTTAAAAGAAAAAAATTATGAGCTTGTGCCAATTTCAGAATTAATTTATAAAGAAAATTATAAAATTAATCATGAAGGTCGACAAATTTTAAGTGATAAATAAAAAGGGATATAAATTTAATTTATGTCTCTTTTTTATTTTTTTATTTTTGGCATGCGATAAATTTTTTCTATTTCTGTGTCTTTAATTCTTTTATTTTAGAAACGCTATTTAGATTTTATGTCTGGGAGAAAAAAATTTTATGTTTTATATGTTTTATAAGATAAAAAAGCCGATTATATTTATTTTCGTCACGTATTTGATTTTTTGCGGGAAATTTATTTGTCCGGTTAAATTTATTTTTGGAATAAATTGTCCGTCTTGCGGATTAACACGTTCGATAAAATATTTGTTGCTTCTTGATTTCAAAAAATCTTTTTATTATCATCCGATGTCAATTTTTATTTTGCTTGCGTTTTTTCTTGCGTATAATAACCAAGAAAATAAATTAATTGCATATAAAAAAATTTTTGATATATATATTTATGCGACTGCAATTTTATTTTTTGTCGTTTATCTTTTTAGGTACAACAAAAATTTTTAAGGAGTTTAGAATAATGGATTTAAGTGTAAAAGAAATTTTTTGTGACTTTAGAGAATATTTGGGGCAAGAAATTATTGTTCAAGGTTGGGTCAAAACTTCCCGAAATTCAAAAAATATAACTTTTGTCGAATTAAGTGACGGTAGTTGTTTTAAGACATTGCAAATCGTTTGCAGCACTCAAATCGAAAATTATAGTTTGATTTCAAAAATAAATATCGGATCGAGTATTTGGATTCGAGGAAAATTAAGAGAAAGTTTTGGCAGCAAACAAATATTTGAAATCGAAGCATTAGAAATAAAAATTTTGAATCAGGCTGAACCAGATTTCCCTTTGCAAAAAAAACGTCACACTTTAGAATTTTTGCGAACGATTGCACATTTACGCCCACGTTCAAATACTTTTCAATCTGTTTTTCGAATTCGTTCGTTAGCTGCTTTTGCAATACATGAATTTTTTAATAAAAATGATTTTATTTATGTGAATACGCCAATAATTACAGCGAGTGATTGTGAGGGCGCAGGTGAAATGTTTCGTGTGACAACTTTGGATTTAAAAAATAATAATAAAGACGCCAGCGAAGATTTTTTTGGCAAAATGGCATATTTGACAGTGAGCGGACAATTATCAGCTGAAACTTTTGCGTCGGCATTTAAAAATGTTTATACTTTTGGTCCAACATTTCGCGCGGAAAATTCAAATACGCCAAGACATGCCGCAGAATTTTGGATGATTGAACCTGAAATGGCTTTTTGTGATTTAAAAAAATGTATGAATGTCGCGGAAAATATGCTTAAGTACGCAATAAATTATGTTTTAAAGAACGCAAAGGATGAAATTAATTTTTGTAATATGTACATGGATAAGAATTTGTCCGAGCGATTAAATAAAATTTTAGAATCGGATTTTGATTTTATTGATTACAGCGAGGCGATAAAATTGCTTGAAAAAGCGGATAAAAAATTTGATTATGAAGTGAAATGGGGCGTTGATTTGCAAACGGAACATGAAAGATATTTGACGGAAGAAATTTTTAAAAAGCCAGTGTTCGTGATTAATTATCCAAAAGATATAAAAGCCTTTTATATGCGTTTAAATGACGATGAGAAAACTGTCGCGGCAATGGATTTATTGGTTCCGGAAATTGGAGAAATAATTGGCGGCAGTCAACGCGAAGAAAGATATGAATATTTATTGAGTCGCATGAAAGAATTAAATTTGGATGAAAAAAATTATTGGTGGTATTTGGATTTAAGAAAATATGGTAGCGTTGTGCATTCCGGTTATGGTTTAGGTTTCGAAAGATTTATTATGTACTTGACGGGAATTTCAAATATTCGCGACGTTATTCCATTCCCAAGAACAGTTAACAGCGCAGAATTTTAATTTTAAATAAAAAAATTTGTAGCAAACGATTAATTTTTTATAGTCGGATTTAAAGCTGAAAAAGATATTTTTGAGGCAAAAAAGACCAATCAAAATATTGATTGGTTTTTTTTTATTTCTTATTTTTTATTTCTTATTTCCCATCACTTAGTGTTTTTGCTCAAATAAGGATTATCATTGCGTTTATCTGTTTCTGTGTCTATTTCTTCTGTTTTATTACTTAATATCGTTTTATCTGTGCCCATTTCCAACATCGAAATTTTTTTAGCCTTTGGCTTTTCCAAATTTTTTATCTTATCCAAATCAAAAACTTCAATGGCGCGATTTATGGCGCGATTTATAGTTTTAACTTTGTTATAGTTTGTAAATAAAAAATAGCCCAAACGAATTCCAACTAAAACAGTAAGCACAACACCAAGTATTCCAAACCAAAAAAACCATGTTGCCACATAAATTCCCATAAAATAAATTGTTAAAAC
>CAMKTI010000087.1 GCA_946415665.1 uncultured Clostridia bacterium | reverse complement strand
AAAGATAATCGAAAATTTATCAATGCAGTTATTTGGATACTTAAAACAAGATCTCTGTGGAGGGATTTGCCGCTGGATTGTGGAAGTGGGGTACAGTTCATCAAAGATTTATTCGATGGCAACGCAAAGGTATGTGGAAAAAATTATTTGAGATACTGAAAGGTGATGTGAGTTTTGAATGGCTAAATGATAGACTCGAGTTATGTGAAAGCGCATCAGCATGTAGCTGGCGCTCGTGGCGGAAATCAGGTTATATCAAAGATAAAAGGGGTCTCAATTCGAAGAAGCCATGGAAAGAATTGACAGTGCTCATAATTTAAACATTTGGATAACAGCACTTCAATGGCTTGGATATACATTGAGTGTTCTGCTTATATTTTCCATTGCGTTGCCCGAAATCAGAAACAGAGTTATACACCCGGAAAATATACGTATATTGAAGCGATTGAAAGAAGTTCGAAGTCAAATTGGGCAGAGAGTTCCGCTACAAAAAATTATTAACGGTGAAATTTTATTTTCAAAAAAATAATTGAAAACACTTGACACATATTATTTTTTGGGTTAAAATGAAAATAAACGGAGTTGCTTTTTAAATTTAATTAAAAAAATTTTTATTTGTTTTCAAAAGGAGGCAAACATTATGAATGAAGGTCATACAAATATTACAGATGTGGGAAAAAAGTTTGATGATTTTAAGAAGTTTTTGAATATAACAGATGAGATAAAGACATCGGATAAACTAACAGGTGACAAAATATGCACGGCCATACAGCAATTTAAAGCAAATTGGTTTACGGTCGATAACCTTGCCAAGCTTTTAGACCAAATGCGAGACTGCACAATTTATGCAAACGCAAGTGATATGAGTTCTATATTAAAACTTTTTAAAGATCAGAATAAAGATTTATATTTTAATAGTGTAAGTAAGTGTATTTTGAAACAGACTGCACCAATAGATGTTTTCTATCATTATAATAATAAATTTACGGAATTTCGAAATTTATTATCATACGTAATCGAAAATACTGATGCTGAAAACAGTGATAATCTGGAGTGGGACGACGTCTTAAATAAAGTAAATACTCGGGATTGTAAGGACGTGGTACAGTTATTACAGATATGGAATAACTCAGACAGCAAAAAAAAGAAAGAAGTAGATATTCTCAAAACCTTAAATCATATTAGCGGAGAGAAAATAAAGGCTGACGGCATAGCAGAATTACTAAGTGTGTTAACCAAAGAACAGAAAGCGTCGCAACTTACCAATCGTGAAGTAATCGGTTGTATTTTATCGAATAAGATGTCAGATTATGAAAGCGCAAGAGATATGTCACTGTTAGCAGAACAATTAAAAAGTTACCTTACGAAAAATGATACAGATACAATCTTAAATAAAACATTAAGAGCCCATGCGGAATATATATACAAATTAGTAACACAGTTAACTCTTGAAAAAAAACATCTTAAAACGATCTTAGGTAAGTTGGATAAGTCAGATTATAATAAGTCACAAGCGACGGATCTTTTAAAATTAGTAGATGAGTTAGTCAAAATCGGTTTCGTATTTGATAAAGATCACTATGAAAATGTCTTAGAATATCTCAATAATAATCAAACTGTGGATGATGTGTGCGCTTTGTTAAACAAGTTTGAAGAGATTGGTGTAAAACTTACAAGAGAGCTAGTTGATAACGTTATGAATAAGTTATCATCTAATCAAACCGTAGATGATGTGTGCGCTTTACTGGGCAGGTTTAAAAAGCTCGGAATATTATTTGACGCAAAGATGATTATTGATATTGTAAATAAATTAAAATCTGATCAGACTGTGTATGATGTATGCAATTTACTGGACAGGCTTAAAAAGCTCGGAATATTATTTGAAGCAAAGATGATTATTGATATTGTAAATAAATTAGAATCTAATCAGACTGTGTATGATGTATGCGCTTTACTGGACGGGTTTAAAAAGCTCGGAATATTATTTGAAGCAAAGATGATTATTGATATTGTAAATAAATTAAAATCTAATCAGATGCTGTGTAACATCCACGAATTACTAACAAAGTTCAAAGAGATCAATTCGCAGTTTAATTGTAAGCAGAATGATGATGTAGTTTATGCGATTCTAAAGAAATTTAAATCTCTTCAAAGCACACAGAGTCTGTTAAGTTTAGTAAAAGAGTTACAATCATCTAAGATACAATTAACAGGCAAGCTTTGTTGTAATTATATTGTGAAGATGCTCGACGGAGATCAAGATGCAAGCAAGGTCGCAGATTTATTAATAGCTTTAGGTAATTTTATTGGGTTTGATAAGATTCAAAATTTAGAAATTTGCTTACCCGGTATTGATGATATCCTTAACAAAATCGCGAATAATCAAACCCAAGCAGATATGCTAAAATTGGCGAAAGTGTTAATAGCGATGGGTAAAAACTTAACATTGTATCCTAGGCATTTTAGAGAAAAACTGAAAGACTATGATAAATACATCTTTAAAGTCAAATATAACGTTAACGATGAGGAAAATCAAGATTTGGAAACGCTTTTAAAACTAAATCCTAATCAAAATAAATTAGAATATACTCAAGAGCAACAAAAATTTGTAAAAGAGTTTAAAAAATCTGAGGAAAAACTTATTCCAAAAGATATCGCGGATAACAATATTTTAAATAAAACTGATTACAAGGACGGTTACATTAATCAAAATGGAAGTAAAAACCTTAAAAGTCCGTTGAATCTAAATCTTAATCAAAAAGAATGTGAGGAAAAGTCTAATTTAAACGATGACATTAATAAGAGTAAGGGAAAATCAACCATTGGATCAAGCAATAACAAATTGGCTTTACAAATTATTGGAGTTGCTTTAGCAATTTTAGGTATTTTATGTATCATTTTGTCTTTGACAATTGCATTTAAAGTACTTTTAGGCTTACTGATTTCAGGTTGTATTTTATTTACTGTGGGGATATCTATCTTAGTCGGATTGTTTTGCAAGCATAAAAGCGATGAATCTATAAACTTATCCTCCGGTTATCAAGCATCAATCTTAATTGATGAAAATGGAAATATTTATGAGCCGGACCAATATCGTATAAAAACAGAAAAATATTATGACCCGACATATGGGAATAATAATAATTTCTAAAAATTCTTATGTGTAATAGAAAAAGTCAAACTAAAAATATAATCTGCGCCGGATTGTTTTAACACTTCGGAACATTTGTTTATTGTACTGCCGGTCGTAAAAATATCGTCAAGCAAAATTATATTTTTATGATTGATTTTTTTGGCGGCAAAAGCATTTTTTAAATTATTTTCACGTTCATGAGCATTTAAATGCCACTGCGGTTTTGTATTTTTGATTCTAAATAAAATATCTGTTCTTAACGGGACAGATATTTTTTTTGAAATTTCACGCGCCATAATTTCGGCTTGATTAAATCCGCGTTCACGCATTCTTTTTTTATGAATCGGCACGGGGATTATAAAATCAAATTTTTTATTTATAAGACTTAAATCTAAATTTTCAGCCATGATTTTTCCCAAACCAATTCCAACCGCCGGATGATTTTTAAATTTAAACTTATGAATCATCTCAGGAATAATCCCGTCATAAACAAAAAACGCATAATTTAAATCAAAAATATTATTTTTCGAGCTACATAAATTACAAAAATTTCCGGAATCAATCGGCCGACTACATTTTTTACAGCGACGCGAATTTATAATTTCAAACAAATTTTTACAGTCATCACACAAATATTTATCACGATTTTTAAATTCAAAAATTTCATCACACACAATACACTTTTTGGGAAACAACAAATCCAAAAAAAAATTTATTATTTTCATATCGTTAATCCCAAATGTTCATAAGCTCCAAGCGTTACAACTCGACCGCGTGGAGTTCTTTTTATATATCCAATTTGAATTAAATACGGCTCATAAACATCTTCAATCGTTTCTGAATCTTCGTTTAAAGCTGCCGACAAAGTTTCAAGTCCAACAGGTCCGCCATTAAATTTATTTATTATCACGTCCAAAATTTTTCTATCGATTAAATCCAGCCCTGCCTTATCAATTTCGAGCAAATTAAGAGATTCGTCTGCTAATAATTTATTTATCACGCCATTATTTTTTATTTGCGCAAAATCACGAATTCGTTTTAATAATCTATTTGCGATTCGAGGTGTTCCACGCGATCTTTTTGCAATTTCTTGTGCCGCATCATTTTCGATTTTTGTTTTTAATACTTTTGCTGATCTCAAAATTATTTTTTCCAAATCTTCCGGCTTATACAAATCTAATTTATTTATTATTCCGAAACGATCTCGCAACGGCGCTGTTAATAATCCAATTCGAGTTGTTGCGCCGACGAGAGTAAATTTTGGCAAGTCAATCCTTATATTTTTTGCGCTGGCGCCCTGTCCGATTATTATATCCAAAACAAAATCTTCCATTGCTGAATAAAGCATTTCTTCGACAACACGATTTAATCTGTGAATTTCATCGATAAATAAAACATCGCCATGATTTAAATTATTTAAAATCGCTGCCATTTCACCTGTATTTTCTATTGCCGGACCAGAAGTAATTTTTATATTTACTTGCATTTCGTGCGCAATTATATTTGCCAAAGTTGTTTTTCCTAAACCTGGCGCACCATAAAAAAGAACATGATCCAATGTTTCTCCGCGTAATTTTGCCGCTTCAATATAAATTTTAAGATTGTCAGTAATTTTTTTTTGCCCAATATAATTTTTAAAATCCAATGGTCTTAATTTCGTTTCAAAATTTTCGTCTTCGCTTAAATTTTTTGTGTCTATTAATCTTGCCATATTTTTGCCTCACTATTTTTTTATCGCAAATAATTTTAATGCCTGCTTAATAATTTCTTCTGTCGTCAAATTTTGATTTTGATTTTTTATTTGCGTCGTAATTTTTATTATATCTGATTGCGAATAACCCAAACTAAAAAGTGCTTCCTGTGCCTCAAAAAAATTTTTATTATCGGCAGAAATATTTAAATCCAATTTATTTATTTTATCTTTAAGTTCCAAAATTAATCTTTGCGCAGTTTTTTTTCCAATGCCCGGAACACTACTTAACAAATTTATATTTTCGTTGGCGATTGCCGACAAAATATTTTCATGAGTTATATTTGCAAGAATATTCATTGCAGCTTTTGGACCAATTCCTGAAACACTAAGCAACTGATTAAAAATTTCGAGTTCCTCGCGAGATAAAAATCCGTATAAAAAGATAATTTCATCTTTGATCGTCATAAATGTATAAAATTTAATTTTTTTTTTGCGATCACTTGATATTAAATCCAAAATTTTATTATGTGTTGCATCAGAAATTTTTATTTGATAGCCAATATTATTATTATTTATCACGACAAAATTTTTTTCTAGCAACTCAACTTCACCAATTAAAAAATAAATCATAAATAAACCCCGTTTTTATTTTTTTGCGCGATTTTTTTATAACAAAATTATTTGCCAACGAAAAATTATAAAGATATGAAAAAAATATGTACTTGACATAAAATATTTTTTTATATAAAATAAATTTGAGTCAATTTTTTGTGATAATGAATATATTTTATTTTTTAAAGGAAGGGTGTTTTTTATGGAGAATGAAGGCGATCTAAATAATGTTGCTTATGGTCACAGATGTAATATTTTGTTTCTCGGTGGCAAGCAATATTTTATTCGACCCTTTAACAAATTTATGCATATTTGTATTTGTACACTTGAGGCATTTTATTTCTTTTTTACTGTACCGTATAATTTTATTCAGTATTACCGAAGAGAAAATAATTCAATACTACAAGCTTTATTATTATTCCCATTGATATTGCTACCTTATGTTTCAGATATATTATTTTTTATACCTGGTTTGCCAGCTGTTATATGGTGGATTGGACTCGTAACAATTATAATTCACGCTATTTTTATTGTTCTTTATATCTTTGATTCTGCTGGGTCAGGTAAGAGTGAAATAGAACCGATGTATGCCTATAAATATGACGGAGGAGCATATTTTTCGATGGATCAAGTGAAAGAAGAATATAGAATAAGACCTTATGATGAAGGATTAAGACCCAAATGGAAATTTTTATTTCCTGTAAAGCATGCGCCAATGAAGATTAAGCAGGAGGATAGATGAAAAAAAATTTCGATACTATTTCAGTCGTTTGCGAATATTATTAATCGCTATTATCAAAAATAAATAAAACTAAAATAGTAAAAATATGTACTTGACATAAAATATTCTTTTATATAAAATGAATTTGAGTCAATTTTTTGTGATAATGAATATATTTTATTTTTTAAAGGAAGGGTGTTTTTTATGGAGAATGAAGGCGATCTAGATAATGTTGATAATGAAATTAGCGGTTATCCTATCTATTTGAATTTACCTTGGATACAAAAACAATGTTTTATGAGAAATAAAAATATAATAATTGAGTTTGGACTCCGTTTGTTTGAAAATTTAGCTTGGACAATTTATGTGCCGTTTATGGCTATCAAAGATATTATTTTTGCTTTTTGATATTTAATAGCAAAACAATGGCATAAGCTGGATTGGTTCGCGTTTATACTTGATATTTGTATTTTAGCTCTGTGTGTTTTTGGTATACTATTTCTTATTTCTGGTTTGCCAGCAATTATATATGGTTTTGGTTTAGCATCGTTAATTATCCCAGGTTTTATTTCGTTGTTATGCATTATAATCAATACTGTTGGATTTATGATGAGTAAAGAAAAAAATTTTTATGCATACGAATTTTTGACACGAGATGGAAGAGAAGGAAAAGCTTTTTTTTGTACTATCTCTGCGTTTCAGAGAACATGGCAACAACGTTCAGGACCATTCCCATCGATGTATCTCGAGTACATGAATATAAGAAATTTAATTCCTATCGTCCATTTTGGTCTGATAGTGTTCAAATGATTCATTGTGGTTATGGTATTATTATATTTGAGTTTTTTAGAATTATTGATAATTTCCCTTTAGATTTAGATTCGAATCGCTATTATTCAATGTCGCTAAGTACGGCAGTTGCAATTGCTGATCGTTTGCTTTCCGTTTTGATTTGATAGTCGCGCCAGTGTCTTTGTTTATGTTTATGAAATCGATGATTGACCGTTTTCGGAAAAACATTGATACTATAGGAACCAGGGTTCGCCTCATCCCGCAAGTGTTTTAAGTGAATTTATATTAGGCGGCGCTCACATAAAAAGCAAGTCAAAAATAAAAGCAAGGGAGATAGTAGAGATAAAAATA
>CAMKTI010000086.1 GCA_946415665.1 uncultured Clostridia bacterium | reverse complement strand
TGATCATTTCATTTTCTTGGTGAGCAACCGGCATAAGTCAATGTCGTTTACTATAGATTTGCTTACTAATTTTTATTAAAAACAAATATTACGGACTTGCACGTGATTCCTTTCAAAAACATATATTGTAAATATATTTTTTTTGGGAGGTATTTTTTGTGTTTGGCATCGTCAATTTTATTTTTGTTCTGGGTTTTGTAATGAGCAATTCTTTCCCAAAAACTTTAACTCCAGAAGAAGAAGAAAAATATTTTGAGAAATATAAAGCCGGCGATATAAACGCAAAAAATATTTTGATCGAAAGAAATTTAAGACTTGTAGCACATATAGTTAAAAAATATTCGCTTAAAGATAAAGAAACAGAAGATTTAATTTCGATAGGAATTATTGGTTTAATAAAAGCAATAAATAGTTATAAATCTAACAAAGGAGTTAAATTAGCAACATATGCTGCGCGTTGTATAGAAAATGAAATTTTAATGCATATACGTTCGTCAAAAAAATATTTTGGTGATATATCTTTACAAAGTCCAATCGGAATTGATCTTGAAGGAAATGAAATAAATTTTGAAGATAAATTGTGTGACGAAAAATATAATAATATTGACGATAAAATAAATCTAAAGTTGGAAATCAAAAAAATTTATGAGGCTATGAAAATTTTTTTAAAGGAACGTGAAAAATTAATTATTGCGTTGAGATATGGATTATTTAATGGATGCGAAAAAACACAAAAGGAAATCGCTGAACTTTTAGGAATTTCAAGAAGTTATGTTTCTAGAATTGAAAAAAAAGCTTTAAAGAGATTAAACAAAAAATTTAACGCCTCTTAATTTAAATTTAAATTTTGTTTTTATATAATTACACATGTGGTTATATAAAAATTTTTTTTTTACGGAGGAAATAAATTTATGAAAGCAATAATTTTGGCAGCAGGTTATGCAACTCGTTTGTATCCTTTGACTATTAATCGACCAAAAGCTTTGTTGCCAATAAATAATATTCCAATTGCAAGTTATATTGTGAAACAAATAAATAATTTGCCGGATATAGATAATATTTATGTTGTAAGTAATAATAAATTCGCAAAATATTTTTTTGATTGGCATGAAAAAATAAAATATGAATCAAAAATTCCGATTAAAATAATTAATGATGGCTCAGAAGAAAATCAAAATAAAAAAGGTGCGATTGGCGATATAAATTTTGTAATCGAAGAAGAAAATATAAACGATGACATAATAGTTATTGCGGGTGATAATTTTTTTACGTTTGATTTAAGAGAGTTTTATAATTTTGCGCGTGAAATAAAAAAAGATTGTGCTTGTGCGAAAGAATTTGAAAGTCAGCCAAAAGAATTTTTAAAACGTTTTGCAATTGCTTTGACAGATAAAAATAATAAATTAATTGATTTGTGTGAGAAACCGGAAGAACCAAAATCAAATTTAGTTGTTTATGCGAATTATATTTATAAAAAGCAGACGTTAAAATTAATAAAAAAATATTTGGATGATGGAAATATTCCTGATGCACCGGGATTTTTTTTGCAATGGCTTTATAAAAAACAAGATGTTTATATTTATAAAATGAATGGAGAATGTTATGACATAGGAACTCCGGAAGCTTATATGGAAGTGCAGAAAAAATTTGCGATTAATGTGTTGTCATAATAGAAATTAAATTTAACTTGAAACGGTTTGGAAATAATCGATTACGTTGTTAAAATGTTGATCGGTTATTTTTTTTTGAATGTAAAAATTAAAAAATATCGGAGTAAAGAATTTATGGATAAAAATAAAAAAAGACCAACGGTTGCAATAATTGGTCGACCTAATGTTGGAAAATCAAGTTTGTTTAATAAAATTGCTGGCAGAAAAATTTCGATTGTAAAAGATACGCCAGGAGTTACTCGCGACAGAATTTATTCTGAAATTGAATGGACGGGCAAAAAATTTATCTTGATTGATACGGGTGGACTTGAATTAAACTCGCAGGAATTTATTATTAAATCTGTTTTTGAGCAAGCAAAAATTGCTGTTGAATTATGTGATTTGATTTTATTTGTTGTCGACGGACGAGAAGGATTAATAAATTTAGATTTGGAGATAGCGAATTATTTAAGATTAAATTTTAAGACAAAAAAAATTTTGTTGGTGGTAAACAAAATTGATAGTTTTTCGCGCGACAAAAATTTAATATATGAATTTTATAAATTAGGTTTTGGAGAGCCAATTGCAATTTCGGCGGAAAATAATTCTGGTTTGGGAGATTTATTGGATGAAATAATAAATAATCTTGATTTTGTGGGTAATTTTGATGAGAAAAAAGAAAATGTAATAAAAGTTGCGATTGTTGGAAAACCAAACGTTGGAAAGTCATCGATTGTGAATAAAATTTTGGGAGAAAATCGTTCGATAGTAAATAATATTTCTGGAACGACGCGTGACGCAATTGATAGTTTTTTTAAATATGATGGACAAGGATATATTTTTATAGATACGGCAGGAATTAGAAAAAAAAGCAAAGTGAAACAAGATTTAGAGTATTATAGTGTGATTCGAGCGATTGATTCGATTGAGCGAGCGGATATTTGTTTGTTAGTAATTGATGCAGAAGAAAATATTTGCGAGCAGGATACAAAAATTGCCGGGATTGCACACGATAATTTTAAGCCTGTAATAGTTGTAATAAATAAATGGGATAAAATAGAAAAAAATGATAAAACCGTAAATATTTTTTTGGATAAGATAAATAATAAATTGAGTTATATGTCGTATACGCAAAAAATTTTTGTTTCGGCATTGACAGGGCAAAGGTTAAATAAAATTTTTGATTTGATAAAAATGGTTTGGGAAAATAATAATTTAAGAATCAAAACGGGAATTTTAAATGAAGTATTGATTGAATCTGTAGCAATGAATCCGCCAAAACTTGGAAAAGGAAAGCAATTAAAAATTTATTATGCGACACAAACAAATATTTGTCCGCCAACTTTTAAATTATTCGTAAATGATGTTGAGCTGATGCATTTTTCTTATAAAAGATATTTAGAGAATCAGATTAGAAAAGCATTTGGTTTTGTTGGAGTGCCAATAAAGTTTGTAATAAAAAGCAAAACTGATTAAATATTTTTTGGGGCGTGAGTCGTATGTTTAGATTATATTGTTTTTTAATCGGATATATTTTTGGTTGTTTCCAAACGGCTTATGTTTTAGGCAAAATTTTTAAAAAACCTGATATCAGAAAATATGGCAGCGGAAATTTAGGAGCGACAAATGCAAATCGCGTTTTAGGATTTAAGTTTGGATTTGCAGTATTTATTTTAGATATTTTAAAAGCTATTTTTGGGTATTTATTGGCAAGATATTTTTTTGGAAGTGATTTAGCGGGAATTTGGAGCGGATTAGGAGTAATTGCCGGACATGATTTCCCTGTTTTTTTAAATTTTAAAGGCGGGAAAGGAATTGCATGTTTGATTGGATTAATTTTAATTTTTGATTGGAGATTGGCATTTGTTTGTTATTTTTTTGGTCTAGTCGCAATTTTAATCTCGCATAAAATTTCTGTCGGGTCATTATTATTAGCACTGAGTATGCCGATTGTTTTTTTTAAAAAAAGTAATTTTGAGATATTAATTTTATTTATTGTAATTGCGATTTTATCTTTTTGGCAACACAGAAAAAATATTTTGAGAATCATAAAAAAAGAAGAGCCTAATTTTTTTTAGGCTCTTTTGGTTGTAATTGTTTCTATCTACACAAAAGGAAATTTGTCGTCGGCATCATTGTTCATATCTGGAATATTACTATTGCTTTGTGCACTATTAACTTTATCAAGCAAACTTTGCTTTGTATCGACATTGTTTTGTTTTAAATTCATAACTTGACTAAATTCTACTTTAAAGCTATTGTCATTATTTATATCTTGAAAAGGATTTTCAACGAGTTCTTGTGACATTTCGTCAACTTTATTGTTATTATTCCCATCTTCAAAAGGGAATGGCTCATCATTTGATATTTTATTTTGATTGTACATCCCATTGCTATTGTCATTATTTATTTGTAGATTATTATCTTCACTATCTAAAATTTGATCGCCAAGCTTATCAATGTTAAAACAATCCGGCTCACAATTTTTATTTTTTATTATTTTGTCAAACAAATTACGTTTTTTTATATCTCCTAATCCCAATTCTTTTTTTAATATATTGATTAACATTTTGTTCCCTTCGATATCATTTATCTTATCTTGATCACTATATCTTGTCATTAAATTTTGATTCTCGGAAATAAGATTTTGATACAATTTATCTTCTGTTTTTAAATTATTAAATTCTTCACTATTAATGAAATTATTTTTGGCGCTGTTGGCACATTGTTTCATGTTCGCTTCGTTGATCTTATTATTCATTGCATATTTAAATTTGTTTAATTCATCATCGAGCATATTTAATAAATTTCTATCTGATTTTTTAAGTTGATAGACTGCCGCAGAATTATATGAAATACCATTTATTAATTCATCAAGTGTTATTGACTTCTCTGTATCTTTATATTTCAGTTTTATGATGTTATTTAGCAGTTTAGCTTTTCGTATTTCATTTTCTTTTTCTTCTAGCTCTGATATTTCATTATCTATATTTTTTGCACTTTTTATATCATTTTTGTACTCATCTAGCCTACATTTATCTTGCATGGATTCAATGTTAGAAGATATATTGTTGAAATATTGGGCGGTTATGAATTGAGCTCTTTTACATAACGATGAAAAATCTATCAACTTCTGATCAGCACAACCAATTTCATTCAACATTGTTCGATCCTTGGTAAGATTCGGATCAGCAATAACAATAATTGACTGTAATGCGTTAAAAATCTTTTCTAAATCTTTGTTATTTGCCACCATTCTATTTATAATTTCACTATACTCTTGATAATTATCTGACATACTTATTAAATACGCAAAAAGAAACAGAGGATACTCAGATATATCAAAAATATCTGTATCATAATCACTATTTTTGTGTATTTTTTGTAATATATCGTACGTTTCCATCCCATTTTTATTATCAATTAAATCAATTAAATCACTCCACAAGAAGTTTTTATTATAAAACCAATCATCATATCTGGCATTATCCGACTCAATTTTTGTTTTAAAAAATTTTTTTTTATCAGTATTAAACTGATTGATTACAAATGAAATTTTCTCGTCATTTAAAATATCTTTTGCCATATTTTCAAGTTTTATAACATCCGAAGGATTTAATTTATAATTATTAATTAATTGTTGTGTCAAATGTTTTTCATTTTCTGCATTTACTGTTAGGTTTTGCAAATTCATTGTCTCTCTTACCTCAGTAATACTTAAAGCGCGAAAACTTATTGTATCACATTCGTATAAATTCTCAATTGTTTGGCTTGTTATATCTTTGAGTTTATTAATCTGATCATTTTGTTTTTTTATAACATCTACATAGAGAGAATATCTTTGTAATACATCACTATAAAATTTTACGACATCTTGTTCTTTTTCATCAAATTCTAATTTAAAATCCTCAATTTTGCTAGTTGCAACTAAATCTTTTGGCAGTTCAAGATATTTATTACTCTTAAATAAGTTAATAAAGAACTCAATCTTTCTATTATTTTTTTCAACAACTTGTTTTAGAGAAGTTAATTGACTATATTTTTCCTTTGCTTGCTCCACCAAATTTGATTTTATAGAATCTAATTCTGCAGATAATTGTGTTATTTGATTATCCTGTTTTTTTATTATTTCTTGTAAATTATTTATTTGGTCTGATCTTATCTTCAAAATGGTCTCAGGAGAATAATCGCCAAATTTTGGCGCTGGAATTTCGCTCTTTTTTGTCAAATCGCTTGACAACTGTATGTTTAGTTCTTTTAATTCAGAAACCAACATTTCAATTTTTTTATTATTATCTTTTACAGTTTTATTCAAATTTTCAATCTCTATATTTTTGTGTTGTGTTTCTGTAGATAACTCTTTACCAATTAGCTGTGTTATTTGATTATCCTGTTTTTTTATTATTTCTTGTAAATTATTTATTTGGTCTGATCTTATCTTCAAAATGGTCTCAGGAGAATAATCGCCAAATTTTGGCGCTGGAATTTCGCTCTTTTTTGTCAAATCGCTTGACAACTGTATGTTTAGTTCTTTTAATTCAGAAACCAACATTTCAATTTTTTTATTATTATTTTTAACAATTTTATTCAAATTTTCAATTTCTATATTCTTTTGCTTTATTTCTGTAGGTAACTTTTTATTAATTAACTCTGTTAGCTTTGTTATTTGATTATCTTGTTTTTTTATTATTTCTTGCAGATTATTTATTTGTGTTGATTTTTGTTTTAAAATATCACCAAGCTTTTGGATATCAAGTGTATCAATCGACAAATTATTAGGTTCTGAAAATTGGATTTCGCTCTTTTTTGTCAAATCGTCTGATAACTGTACGTTTAGCTTTTTTAATTGAGAACTCAATGTTTCAATTCTTTCATTATTTTGTTCTATTTTATCTATTTTGTTTGATAAATTTTGATCCAAGATATCTTGAAGTTGTTTTATTTTATCTTTTTGTATTTTAATAATATCTTTTAAACTATTTAACTCAAATGTAGCATTTTTCGCAATTTGTTCTAAATCTTCAATACGGTTATCTGTACTAACGAAATTAGTTTCTACAAATGCGTCGATAACTGATTCCGATATTACATCTAAAGCTCTCGGTACTTTTATTCCAAATTGTTTCAATCTAGCTCGCAAAAATTCAATCGTCAAATTTGAATTTATAATGTCTTCTCTTAATCCGATAATTTGCTTATAAGTCTCACTTATAAATGCTTCTTCCTTGCGAAGCATATTGTCATCCACATTTGTTGACGTTATTTTTTTCTCTTGCATTTTAATCTCCTTTAAATAAAAAAAAATAAAAAATAAAATTAGCAACAAATATGTATTTACAAATACTCTTTTATTTTATATTAAAAAAATATATTTGTCAAGTCTTGATTTTGATTAAGATTTGTGATTTTATTTTTTTGTGACAATTAAATTTAACATTTGAAATAAAATAAAAAAGAACCTGATTTTTTAGGCTCTTTTCTTATTTTGCTTGTTGATTTCAATTTCAAAGCACAGTCTAAAAAGGACAAAAATTAAATTTTTAGCAAAAAGTTCTACTTTTCATCTTCGTCTAATTTATAATCCTGATTATCGCAAGATGGGAGATCACAATTAAATTGGCAGCCAAGATTTGATTTATTTTGAAATATTGATTTATTTCCGTGATTGTAATTGTAAGATGACAAATCAAATTTAAATCCAAAAACTTCTTTTTCACTGGATTTATATATACACTGCATACCACTTTGATCTAACTTATCATCACATAACTTACAAAGTTTTGATAAATCATCATAATCTAATTTCTTATTGTATGCATTA
>CAMKTI010000085.1 GCA_946415665.1 uncultured Clostridia bacterium | reverse complement strand
TTTATTATCAAATTCATATTCTGTATTCGTTTCTTTAAGCAATTTATTAATATTATCTATTTCACTCAAAACAAACTGCAATACCGTATTTTGGGCCCCACAATTTTTGCGTTTCATACCTTTTGTTTTCGCAACAAATGTCTTTATAAATACATTTTTAAACTTATCCAAATCAAAATTTTTATTATCCTTTACGCTCTCAAAAAACGCTATAAAAATTGTTGCAAAATCCCTAGCTGTCAAAGTTGATATCTGTAAATAATTTCCCAATAGCTGATTCAACAAAACACTCATTACAAAATCAGATTTTATATTTTTAAAGAGATAAACCAAAGTTTTATTTTGTAAAATATCTTTTAGGTCATCAACGATTGGAAGATCATCAAGATCTCTGGTAGAATCCGTCAACATTTTTTCTTTCAAAAAAGTTACGAGTTGTATGAAAAAACCTTGATCAATACAATCAGTAAACCAAAATAAACGAGTAAATAATTTTTGCAAATCAATAAATCTAACTTTATCTGCATTTTCATCCAAATAATCTTTTATTATGTCTAAATCTTGTGCAATAACTTTCATTACTTTTGTCCGTGATATTTGTTCGTTAGTAAGCTTAAATTTTTTGTCTCCACATTGAATTTCTTTTCCATCTCCATCGAGTAAATTTTTTACTTTCTCATTTTTATTTTCCAATAGATCTGCTAGAGTGAATGTCTTTAATTTTTTGTCAGCTATTAAATCATCAATAAAGACGTTATAATCGCCATAACGATTGTCTAATTCGATTTTACTCACCCAATCCTTGCTAAAATTCCACTCAATAGGCAAATTAATAATATTCGTAAAAAGCGTTTGATTAATTGAAGCGTTCATAAAATTCTCAAGTATTTTTTCATCAGTGCCTAATAATTTATTAATTTCTTCTTTATCTCGTGGAACACCATTTTTATCAAAAAATAATCTAAATATAACCGGGTCATTGTTTATTTCTTCTAGGCGGCCATTTGATTTTTTGTCCTTTATATATTTTGTAATCAAACCTTGTACAAAAGTAGGTACAATTACATTGATATCATCTGATTTATCGAGACATCCTCCACCAATATCCATATAGAGAAAATCTATAAATTGTTTACACAAACAACTACAATCGCTATTGGATATATCTTCACATAAAGCTCGATATTTTATATAGCAATCGAAGTATTTGATACTTAATAAACAACTAGGTAAAACTCCATCCTTCAACATCTGATTGACTTGTGATAAAGAAAAACGGGACTTTCTATTATCCAAAACTTCTTTGTCTATATAGCCATTTTCATCGAATACACTTCTATTGGCAAAATCAATCACAGCTCCGCTTGCATACTCACGAACCAGATAATTTGTAATACGTTTCACAGCTTGATTGGAAAAAATTTGATCTTTTGGTACGGTTACTTTTTTGTTACTTTGTGATTTGTAAAATTCAATAATCATGTCGTCTACAAAAGATAAAAAACGCTCACTCGGAAGCGCTTTGTTATCTGAAAAAAAGGAGTTTTCATTTTTAATTTCATACATCTCGATAAAAGATAACAAAATTTTTTCTCTGTTTAAAGTATCATTCATTAGCAATTTTTTTACATCATCATTTGATAAATCTTTGTCGCAATTAAATATTTTTTTAAATTCATTTTTGACTTTATCGACAACATTAGGATCTATTACATAAATTTCACTCTCTATATAATCTTTAGTTTCAGTCACATTCTCGGTTTTGGGTTTTGATAAATTTTTAGCACATAAATTTTGGTAATTATTTGCAATTTCTTTTAAACCTGTTAAAATTTTTTCCAACTCTTCTTGGCCAAGTTCGATATATACGCTCTCGAATTGTGACTTCAATAGTGATGTTCGCATATTTTCATCTTCTGCTTTTAATAAATTCCTTGCCAAATCATCGCCTATTTCTATTTGAGTATCAAACCCAATAACATCTCTGATTTGCTCGATATATTCTCTTTCATCGATACTGGTGGCAGTTATATTATTGATTTTTGTTATTTGTATTTGTGATGGATATATAATTTCTCCTATTGTTTCGCATATAGATTTGATTTGTTTAGTATCACCCATCCCAAGTTCTAACAATAAAGCTGTTATCTGCGTTTCAAGTTCGTTGGCGTTAGCTTTTAATAAATTTTGTATATCTTCAATCCGTATAAAATCCCTGACATCTTTCGGCATCGCCCCTTGTATGTCCATTATCTTTATTTGATCATTTTCAGAAATATCCATCCCATAAAATTCATCCATAAAATCACCCTCCTAGATTTTTTATTAGCTATTTTAAACATATTTTAATTTTAACAAATTATTGTCTGTAAATCAATATTATAAAAATAATTTTATTGACAAAAAAGCAAGGATTTTAATGAGCTTGGACATGTCAAATATTTTGTAGACAAAAAAATAATATTATTTAACTCGACGTCACTCAATCCTCCCTAAAATTAATTTTAAAACAAAAATTTTTATTTGTCAAGAGGTAATCAAAATTTTTTTATCAATTTTACATACAGGCAAGTATTTTTTGATGGCTAAAAATTTTTGTTTTATTGATTCGTTGTTATCTAAATTTTAATTTGTACTGCCGTGCAATCGTTTATATCCACAAAAACATTTTTTATAAAAAGACAATATTTATATTGAAACGTAGTCTTTATGGTGTAATATAAAAAAATTTAATTGCCAAAAAAAATATTTTTAAATAAAATCAGCTCGTAAAAAATATTTTAATGGTGGGAAAAAAGATATGAGCGAAAAAAATAACATTCCAGAGAAAATAAAAATTCGTGGTGCGCGAGTACATAACTTAAAAAATATTAATCTTGATGTTCCATTAAATAAAATTGTTGGGATAAAGGATTTTAATGAGCTTGGACATGTCAAATATTTTGTAGACAAAAAAATAATATTATTTAACTCGACGTCACTCAATCCTCCCTAAAATTAATTTTAAAACAAAAATTTTTATTTGTCAAGAGGTAATCAAAATTTTTTTATCAATTTTACATACAGGCAAGTATTTTTTGATGGCTAAAAATTTTTGTTTTATTGATTCGTTGTTATCTAAATTTTAATTTGTACTGCCGTGCAATCGTTTATATCCACAAAAACATTTTTTATAAAAAGACAATATTTATATTGAAACGTAGTCTTTATGGTGTAATATAAAAAAATTTAATTGCCAAAAAAAATATTTTTAAATAAAATCAGCGTGTAAAAAATATTTTAATAGTGGAGAAAAAAATTATGAGTGAAAAAAATAATATTCCGGACAGAATAAAAATTCGTGGTGCTCGGGTACACAACTTACAAAATATCAATCTTGATGTTCCATTAAATAAAATTGTTGGGATAGCAGGAGTTTCCGGTTCAGGAAAATCTTCGTTGGCACTAGGAATTTTGTATGCGGAAGGATCGCGTCGTTATCTTGAATCGCTTTCGACATACACACGCCGTCGCATGACTCAAGCATCAAAAGCAAATTTGGATGAAATAAAATATATTCCTGCTGCTATTGCTTTGCATCAAAGACCAAATGTTCCGGGAATTAGATCAACTTTTGGAACGTCGACAGAATTATTAAATATTTTGCGCTTAATATATTCTCGTTTAGCAAATCATTGTTGTCCGAATAAACATTATTTAAAACCGAGTATTTTAGTTGCGTGGGGAAAAGAATTAATTTGTCCGGAATGTCATGTGCATTTTTACGCTCCAAGCGCTGAAGAAATTGCTTTCAATAGTCAAGGAGCGTGTGAATTTTGTAATGGAACCGGTATGACTTATAAAGTTGATATCGAAAAACTTGTGCCGGATAAAAATTTAACAATTGAGCAGGGTGCAGTTGCTCCGTGGAATTCTTTAATGTGGTCTTTAATGACAGATGTTTGTCGCGAAATGGGTGTTAGAACAGATATTCCGTTTTATATGTTGACAGAGAAAGAAAAAAATATTGTTTATAACGGGCCGGCAGAAAAAAAACATATTTTATATAAAGCAAAAAATTCTAATGTTGCTGGCGAAATGGATTTTACTTATTACAATGCGATTTATACAGTCGAAAATGCTTTGGCAAAAGTTAAAGATGAAAAAGGAATGAAGCGCGTTGAAAAATTTTTAAAGCAAGATATTTGTCCAAAGTGTAATGGAACAAGATTTTCTGAAAAAGCGCGCAGCCCAAAAATAAAAAATCTTTCGATTGATAAAGCGTGTGAAATGTCTCTTTCGGAAATAATAAATTGGATTAATGAGATTCCAAAAAGTTTACCGGATGAAATGAATTTAATGGCAAAAAATCTTTGCGCCAATTTTTTTGATGTTGCAAAACCGTTAATAAATTTAGGTTTAGGATATATTTCTTTGGATCGACCGTCTTTGACGCTTTCGACCGGAGAATTACAAAGGATTCAAATTGCACGCGCAGTTCGAAATCAAACAACAGGAATTTTATATGTTTTAGACGAGCCAACGATTGGTTTACATCCTGCAAATATTTCAGGCTTGAATTTGATAGTTAAGGTTTTAATTCGTGATGGGAATTCGATTGTTTTGGTTGATCATGATACGCAAATATTAAAAGAATGTGATTGGATAATTGAAATGGGGCCGGAAGCAGGAAAAAATGGTGGCGAAGTTATTTTTCAAGGAACACTTGAAAATATAAAAAAAGATAAAAAATCGCGGATAGGAAAATTTTTTTTGGATGAAAATAAGTTAATAAAAAAAAGTATGACGGAAGAAAAAATTTTTGAGCACGGAGAAATTTATTTATCGATTGGAAAAATACATACGGTTAAGCCAATGAAAGTTAAAATTCCAAAAGAAAAATTAACTGTTGTGACAGGAGTTTCTGGTTCAGGAAAAACTACTTTGATATTAGAAAGTCTTGTGCCGGCAATAAAAAATTTGAGCGAGAAAAAAAAATTACCTGAGCATATTTTTGAAATTAAAGCGCCCGGAATAAATAAAATAAAATTAATTGATGCGACACCAATCGGAATTAATATAAGATCAACGATTGCAACATATGCAAATATTCATGATGAGCTAAGAAAAATTTATTCGCGAGTTGGTAAATATAAAGCAGGAGATTTTTCTTATAATACAGGAATTTTAAGATGTGAAAATTGTGATGGAACAGGAATTATAAAATTAGATGTACAATTTTTGCCAGATGTCGAAATAATTTGTCCAAAATGTAATGGCTCGAGATATAAAAAAGATGCTTATAAAATTATTTATAAAAATAAAAAGGGTGTAGAAAAATCTTTGCCGGAAATAATGTCAATGGAAATAAATTCAGCACTGGATTTTTTTTGTGATGAAAAAAATATTTTTAGTCGCTTAAAAATTTTGCAGGAACTTGGATTAGGATATTTAACTTTAGGAGAAAGCACTCCAAGTTTATCTGGAGGCGAAGCACAAAGATTAAAATTATCGAATGAAATAAATAAAACGCAGGGAGATAGTATTTTTGTATTTGATGAGCCAACGATTGGATTACATCCGTTGGATACAAAAAAATTAATTGACGTTTTTGAAGTGTTAATTAAAAACAAAGCAACGATTGTGGTAATCGAACATGATTTGGATTTTATAAGAAATGCAGATTATATAATTGATATGGGACCAGGCGGAGGAAAATCAGGCGGCGAAATTGTTGCGGTTGGTCCACCTGATTTAATTAAAAAAAATAAAAATAGCATCACGGGAAAATTTATTTAATATATTTGATTTATAAAGGATAAAGCTAAAAGATTTTGGCTTTATTTTTTTTTCTGATAAAATAATTTGTGAGAAACTTAATTTTTATAAAAAAATTTGAATTACCTCTTGACAAATAAAAAATTTTGTTTTAAAATTAATATTGGGGAGTGAAAAAAAGACGTCGCGAAAAAAAGACGTCGCGAAAAAAAGACGTCATTTTTTTTTATTGATAAATATTTTTTTTATAAAAAAGGAAAATAAAAAAATGGAAGAGAAAGAGAAAATTGATGTTAATGGTGAAAATGAAACAATTGGGAGCAAAATAGATAAGTTTTGTTCAGTTTTAATGAAAATGCCATTTCCTTCTGCGTGGACAATGGTTTCTGAAGAAGAAAATTTAAAATTAGTCGAATCTGAGATTATTAGAAATTTGTTTTCTGATTTGGAGAAAAAAAATAAATTTACAGATGATCAAGATGTGTACGATAAAACCGGGATTTATTGTAAGGCTCTAGAAATAAATCAACGACCTAACAATGCGTTCGGCAAGGCGACTTTTATAGTGTTGACTGGTAAAACAGTTGAGGATGTTATAAAGGATCAGCCAAGTTTTAATAAGTACCAATCAAAGTTTAAAGAAATGACGAATCGTGAATTTTTAAAGAAATTTATAAAACAGAAGATTGATTTAAATAAACTATTTCGTGCAATGCCGAAATGGAAACGTATATGTCTTGCTTTTTTAGGATTTGTTCCCACAGTGTCAGGAATTGTTTGGCTCCTTTATGGCATATCAGCAGGTTCAAAACTTACATGTTTTATAGGTATTTTAGTTATGTGTGCTTGGGCAGGTTTAATTTGTTCTTTGGTTTTTCATTTATCGCTTGCTGTACTAATTCCATCGGCAATTATTTTAGGTATTGCGGTAATTGCTTCGCTTATCTCAACTATTTTGTCATATGTGTCGGTTTACCCAATACGCCAAAAATATGGAACAGATATAGATGATTTTTTTAATCTTGTTGGTGAAATCAACCAATATCTTGATACATTTGATCTTACGCAAAAAAAAATATCTTCAAATAAAAAAAGAATTTACGAGGAACAATCGATAGACGAAAAAATAAAAGATGCAAACACGAAAAAGGATGATGCAGAGAAAAGTAACATTAAAATAGAAAAAGGTAACAATGAAGAGGATAAAGAAGAATAGATTATATAATCGGCATGAAATCGAGCGGTGGAAAATTTATTTAATATGTTTGATGTAAAAAAGATAAAGCTAAAAAATTTTGGCTTTATTTTTTTTTCTGATAAAATAATTTGTGAGGAAATTGATTATTATAAAAAAATTTTGATTACCTCTTGACAAATAAAAGATTTTGTTTTAAAATAAGTATTGTGGAGAGTAAAAAAGACGTCGCGTAAAAAAGACGTCATTTTTTTTTGATAAATGTTTTTTTTATAAAAAAGGAGAGATTCAAAATGGAAAATCTAAGTACTGATGATCAATTGAATTCTACTTATGAGCTAATAGCAGGTAGTATTGGGCACAGTAAAGCTGCAAACAGATGGTATGTTCTTGTTACATACACCGATTACTACAATCAAGAGAATGAAGAATTCAGGCAGGTTTGTAGCGGTGAGATGCTGCTGTCGTTGTTTTCGAATTTGCAAGGAGAAGGCTCATTTATTACCTCAAACAAATTTCCACCTAAATTTCCACCTGGAACATGGAGAATGAATTTAGAAGTTGATAAATATAAAGCTGATTCGCAAAAAATGACTAATAAGAAATTTTTGACACAATTTATAGCTGATTTAACTGACGAACG
>CAMKTI010000084.1 GCA_946415665.1 uncultured Clostridia bacterium | reverse complement strand
ACGTAACAATATCGAGCGATATTTCCTGAGTTTGAAACGTTTTAGAAAAGTTTTTGCTCGTTATGATAGGTTTGACTATATTTTTATTTATACAATATCATTTGCTTTTATTTTTGACTTGCTTTTTATGTGAACGCCGCCTAGAAGCCATTATTGCCATAAATATCGCATCGGGAACGAAAACTGACAGTAAAAACATTTCACGGCTTCCTACATCATGTGGGGTAGCATAAAAAATAAAATCCGTAATAAAAACTTTTGACAGATACCAATCTGCTTAATTTATGTACAAAGAAAACAGCAGAAAAAACAACTGTTTTCCTGCTGTTTCGTTTAGCCAACCACGCTTGGCAATATTAACTTAATAACATTGACTATTTAGCCACCCTTTTTGTTTTATTTATTTTCCCAAATAACTCCAAGGATTTGTGTGTTTTCCATTAATTCTTACTTCAAAATGACAATGCGGTCCCGTTGACCACCCAGTGCTTCCTGCTAAAGCGATAACATCTCCTCTATTCACTTTTTGTCCAACTTTTACTTTTAGTTGCGAATTATGTCCATATAAAGTGCTTAATCCGCTTCCGTGATCAATTATAACCGTATCACCATAACCATTAATCGATCCTGAATTTATAACTTTTCCTGATTCAGCGGCATAAATTTTTGTTCCGGTTGGAGCCGGAATATCAAGTCCAGTATGAAATTCACTTTTGCCTTTTATCGGACTGGTTCGACTTCCATATCCAGAACTAATCGTGCTTCTTCCTGGAACAGGCCATCCTAATTTTCCGCCTGTATAATTAAATTTTGTTGTCTGATTATTATTTTTTTGATTTTTATTTCGTCTAGCTTTTGCTGCTGCTTCTTCTTGCTCTTTCTGCGCTCTTTTTATCAAATTCGTGATTTCTTTATCAGCTGCATCTAGCGTTTTTAATTTTTGCTCATACTGTTCCAGATTCGAATTAATTTTATTAATAAAATCTTCTTTTGCTTTGACTTTTATTTCAAGATTCGCTTTATATTTTTTTTCTTTCTCAATAAAATTTTTTATTTGCGCCTCTTCTATTTCTATATCTTTAATTTTTTTTTCGATAAACAACTCATTTTCTTTTAGCTTATCCAATAATCCCGCATCATATTTAATAATATAATTTACATATTCCGCACGCTTTAAAAAATCATGAAAATTATCTGCCTGCAAAATAATTTTCAAATACGCAAATTTCCCATTTTCATAAATAAATCTTATTCTTTTTTTATAAGCTGCATACTGATTTTTTAATTTTATTTTTGCCTCTTCAAGCTCTTTTTTATTTTCCTCAAGCTTTTTCCTTACACTCGCAAGTTTATTATTATTCGCAATTAATTTTCTTGACGCAGCTAATAATTCTTCATCCAAATTATTTATTTCTCTCTGTAAGCTATTTTTTTCATCGCGTGATGTTTTAATTAATTTCTTTGTCTCCGACGAATTTTGTTTTATTTTATTTGCTTCACGCCTCAATTCATTTAAACTTTTTTTCGCATAACAATTTATATTTTCAAATCCAAAGCTTAAAAAAAAAACAAGCTCAAAACACAAACTAAAATTTTTTTCTTATTAAACATTATCAATTACACATCCAAATATTTTTTTACCGACGAAAAACTTCCGACAATTCCAATAAATAATCCCAGACTTAAAGCAATCGGCAAAAGTTCAGAAAAAATAATTAAACCAGATTTAAATTCAAATATTTTTTTCATAAAGCTCATTTTAATATAAATAAACTCAATAATTTTTTCATAACATGGCCAACAAATTAAAACCGGAATAATCGAACCGACAAAACCTATAATCATACCTTCAATAATAAATGGCCAACGTATAAACCAATTTGTCGCCCCAATATATTTCATGATTATTATTTCTTCTCGTCGAGAATTTACAGCCAACCTAATCGTATTAATAATAATTACAATCGAAATTATCCCAAGTAAAAAAATCATAACAGCACTGACAATATGCAAAATTTTACTTATCGACATCAAAACATTTGTTTCTGCGAGCGCATGTTTAACTTTTTCCACACCATCATTTTTTAAATTCTCACACGCTTTTATCGCATCTTCATAAAATTTATTATCCAACAACAAAATATCAAAAGATCTTGGCAATGGATTATCTTCTTTTAATCCCGCTAAAATTTCTTTTGAATCCTCAAAAGTTTCCATAAAATTTTTTAATGCTTGCTCAGACGAAACAAAATCTATTTTTTTAACATAAACCAACTCAGATATTTTTTTCTTCAACACATCAATTTTTTCATCCGGCAAATCATCTTTTATTATTACTGACAATCCAATCGAATTATTTATTTTTTCGAGCGCAAAATTTATGTTCTCAACAAAATAAAACGAAACCGAAAATATTAAAATACACGACATAACAGTTATAACCGATGCGAACGCCATTAATTTATTCCTGCTCAGATTATTAAAAGCCTCTTTAAAATAAAATTTAAGACTGCGCAACTTCATAATCATAAACCCCTTGTTCCACGTCACTTATTAAATTTCCTTCGACAAAAGTAATTACGCGTTTTTTCATACTATCAACCAAATCCTTTGCATGCGTCGCGACAATCACTGTTGTGCCATGCGAATTTATTTTTTCCAGCAATTTCATAATTTCAAGTGCATTATCCGGGTCCAAATTTCCTGTTGGCTCGTCCGCTAATAATAACGGCGGTTTATTAACTATCGCTCGCGCAATCGCTGTCCTTTGTTTTTCTCCGCCAGATAATTGATTTGGATAATCTTTATATTTTTTTTCGAGCCCTACCATTGAAAGCACAGCCGGAACAGATCGCCGAATATCTTTTGACGACGCTTGAACTATTTCCATCGCAAAGGCAACGTTTTCATAAACTGTTTTGTTCGGCAATAATTTAAAATCCTGAAAAACAACGCCAATATTTCTTCGATAATATGGCAATAATTTTGGATGAATCAGCGATAAATTTTGCCGACTGACAATTATTTCGCCAGACGTTAAATCCACTTCTTTTAATAATAATCTTATAAAAGTAGATTTTCCTGAACCGCTTGTCCCAACAATAAAAACAAATTCACCCTGTTTAATTGAAAGCGAAACGTTTTCAATCCCTTTTGCCTGATTGTCATAAATTTTTGTCACATCATTAAGACAAATCAAACTATCACTCCTCTCAAAAAAAACTTTTATAAACCATAAAACTGTATTTTATAAGATTTTTCGTCCACTTTCAACAGAAAATTTTTGGATATTGATTTGTGTTTGGAAATAAAAATTCAAACGTTGGTTATAAATAAAAAATTTTTATGGACAGAGGATAGGTTTTAAAATCTGAGATCAAAAAATAAAAATTATGAAATTGAGCAAAAAAAATAATCCTCGACCAAAATTGTCAAAGATTATTTTTCTTATGAAAAAATTTTATTTATATCAATGTTGGTTTTTAACTTATTCTTTACTTTCTTTATTGTTTACAATTATCGTTTCCTTTTTTTCTTTTTCTGGTTCTTTTTCTTCAACATTGTTTTCTTTCTTAACCTCTTTTCCCTTGAAATTTGGACTTTCTTCGTCGCGTGGTTTTTCCAATGCTTGATTGATTAACATTTGATTTAACACGGGAGTGTCGTCTAAAGATCCAAAATAGCAATTTTCACGATACATATAAGCAGAAAAGTAAACAGAATCAGGAGTTGGGTCCTTTATATATTCATCACCATCATTTGTTCCTGCTTCGTGTTTCAACTTCCAAGCTTTTTTAGCCCAACGATAACTATCTGCGTTAAACCAACCCGGAGCAAAAATATTTCCGAAGTGATCAATTTTTTTAATTAAAATCTCACTATCATAACCGTAATAAATATTTTCTTGACACAAAATATTTTTTCGAAAGAAAAATTTTATATATTTCCAAATCGTAGACAAATGAAGTAAAAATGAATTCGGACCCGATTTTAATCTGTCGCGAGTGTTTGCATCAATTAAAGTTTCCGCAAATAACATATCTGCAAAATCTGAAAATGTTTGACTAACATCAATAAGATTGCCGTTTTGATCTTTTAATTCTGTTGCCAAACATCTATTTGGATTATCTTCATAAGAACTATTCATACTTTTTACATAAATCAAATGCATATTTTTTATCGTTTGCTTATATTTTTCTTTGTTGTTTTGAATATCATTATTAAATTTAATTTGATCAAACAAATCATCGATCTTCTTGTTATATCGCTCAGCAGACATTTCACAGCACATATTATACGTTAGATCTTTTTCATAGTCGACATCAAATTTGTTTTTTTTTAACTCTAAATCCATATTCCAAAAGATTATAAAATTTGGTATCAACAAAAGATTTCTCACTATTGTTTCGCTATCAGGCAATCCTTTAAAAAATTCAATGTATTGATCGTAATGAGTAAAATTTCTGACTTCCGATTGACCTGTGTAAATAGCATTGTCTAAAATGTACGCTTCAACATAAAAATTATAATTCTTCATAAGTCTATACATATCCAAAAACTTACGATCGTTTTTTGAAACCAACAACATATACAACCTTAATTTTTTCCTCAGGGAAACTCGTGGACTATTTTCGTCTTTGTTTTGTAATGCGATAAGAAAATCTTTTTTATCGATTTTTTTATTTCTCAAATACATATTTAAAGCTTTCCGATTTTTTTCTTTATTGTCTGAATTTAAATTTTCATATTTTACATTTCGAATTACCTTTCCTAAAACATTATTCACATTTCCTGTAAGTGCCTTTTTTGCATTTTTGTCTAATTTATCTTCCCAAAAACTAAGATCATCTTTTAAATTTTTAATTTTGTTTTCTGACTGTTCATAATTCATTTCAAGAATATTCTTCTCATCATCATTATCATGCTCTTTCATTCAAACATTACAACTCCATTAATTTTTTTCCCTGCCAACAGAAAATTTTTATCAAACATACGTAATTACATCAAATCGAAATTTATTGGCGAAGCAACTTATATTATAAAACAAAAAAAATATTTTGGCAAGTGTTTTTATTTTTTTATAAGCAAACGAAAAATCTTATTCGAATTAATATCATAAAAACAAATACAAATTCAATTATGAAAGCAAGACAAATAAAAAAGGGAAACATAATAACAAAAAAATAAACAGCGTGAAAAAATTTTTTATGGCTAAAAAAATTTTATTTGGGGAAACAAAATTGTTAACTCAAAAAAACTTTCACGCACAAAAAAAACTTATTTTATAATCTGTTTTGTTTTTCAACAAAAAAATTTAATTTGGAGGAACAAAAATGTTTGCTTTTTATAAAGTTGCAATTGCTTGTCCAAGCATAAAATTATTTAATCCGGAATATAACGCAAACGAAATTTATAAATTAATTTTAGAGGCAGAAGAAAAAAAAGCACGAATAATTATTTTTCCGGAATTATGTTTAACAGGATCAACTTGTTTAGATTTGTTTAAGCAAAAAAATTTAATTTCTGAAGTCAGAAAAAATTTTGATGCGCTGAGAGAAAATTTAACCGATAAAAATATTATGTATGTAATTGGCATGCCATTGGAAATAAAAAATAATTTGTTTAATTGCGCTGTTATTTGTTACGGAAAAAATATTTTGGGCGTAATACCAAAAATAAATTTATCTGACACGGATAAAAGATATTTTTCTGCCGGTAAAAAAAATTTTGCAACTCAAATTAATAATTCTGAATGGGATAGTTTTTTCTTTGGCGATTTAATTTTTGAAATGAATGACAGATTTTTAATTAAAGTAAATTTTGATTTAGATTTTTGTCATTTTGCGGATATAAATTTAAATCTTGCAAGCAAACCAATTTATTTAGACGAAAATTTTGATGAGTTAATTATAAAATCTGCGTGCATAAAAAATAATAATGCGTGCGCCTATATAAATTCAGGTTATGGAGAATCAACAACAAATTTTGTTTTTAACGGCACAGGTTTTATTTTTGAGCAAGAAAAAAAATTGACCCAAACAAAAAAATATTTGCTTGAGTCACAATTGGTTTATGAAGATATTGATTTCGACAAAATTAATTTTAAAAAACAAAAGCGAGAATTTATTTTCGAGCCAAATTATTTTATAAAAATAACTCTTCCGGAATTAAACGAAGTGGATATAACAAGAAAATTTGACAAAAATCCATTTTTAAAATTAGTCGAGCAAAAAAATTTCCTTCGTGAGATTTTATTAATACAACAAAATGCAATCATAACCAGATTTAAAAAATCCGAATCAAAAAAAATAATAATCGGTATTTCAGGAGGAATTGATTCAACTTTAAGTTTAATTAATGCAATTTTTGTTTTCGATCGATTAAAAATATCGCATAAAAATATTTTGGGCGTAAATATGCCGGGTTTTGGAACGAGCGATATTACTTTTGATAACGCAAAATTTTTGTCTGAAAGTTTTGACATCACATATAAAATTATTTCTATCAAAGATATTTGTGAAAAACATTTTAAAGATATAGACCACGATATAAATAATTTGAACGTAACTTTTGAAAACGCACAAGTTAGGGAAAGAACTCAAATTTTATTTGATTTAGCAAATGATTTAGATGGGATTGTTTTAGGAACAGGTGATTTAAGTGAAATTGCTACAGGTTTTACGACTTATAACGGCGATAATATTTCAAATTACAATCCAAATGCTAATTTGCCAAAAAGTTTAATTCGTGAGCTCGTAAATTTTATTATCGAGGAAAAATATTTTTCGGATAAAACAAACGCCTGCTTAAAAAAAATTTTGGCAACACCAATTAGTCCTGAATTATTACCAAACGATCAAAATAAAAATATTTCTCAGCAAACAGAAAAAATTCTTGGCCCATATGAACTTATTGATTTTTTTATTTTTTATTTGTTGAAACATGGTTTTACTCGTCAAAAAATTATTTTTATGGCAGAACGTACTTTTGAAAATTATTCGCGTGAGAAAATAGAATTTTATTTTGACGAATTTTATAAGCGTTTTATTAAACAACAATTTAAACGATCGTGTTCAAATGATAGTCCACAAATTTTTAGTTTTGGACTTTCGCCAAGAAATTCTTTTTTAATGCCGTCGGATATTTAAATTTTTTTTCAATCAAAAAAGGCTCTGTTTAAAAATCAGGGCCTTATTTTTTGTCTTTTTTGCATAATCTGGGAACAAACTTCATTTTATGTAGTGCAGACAAAATCAAAAGATCTATACATGGGAAGAGATACAAAATGGGATAAAAATAGGAAAAGTAAAAGATAAGTAAGAAAAAAAGAAAAAGAAGCTATCAAAGAAATGATTTGAAAGATTAGAAGTTGGAAAAAATAAAAGATCATATAAAAGAAAAGAAAGGAAGAGCGGGGAAGAATAATAGGAATTTTTTAAACGAAGTATTTTGGATATTGAGGACAATGGCACCGTGAAGGGATTTACTACCGGATTATGGGAAACGGTATACGGCATACAAAAGATTTATTCGATGGACAAAAGATAGAACGTGGAGATATTTGTTTGAAATTCTGAGCAAGAATATAAATATAAAAAAACGCGTGATGATGATAGATTCGAGTTACGT
>CAMKTI010000083.1 GCA_946415665.1 uncultured Clostridia bacterium | reverse complement strand
TGATCATTTCATTTTCTTGGTGAGCAACCGGCATAAGTCAATGTCGTTTACTATAACATACGAATCCCTTCTAAGTAAGCACGTCCTACTGAGATAATCCTAATTGATACAAAACAAATAAGGGCTGGTAGCATTGAAATTGTATACATAAGCTCAGAAGCAAAGACCAGACCAAGTATGATGAATATCAAAAAAACAATAGCAGATATAATAGCCACGACAACGGCATCGCGCTACTGTTTTTTGATGCCGGAAAGTTCACTATCACTTTCAAGTTTAGACATCACTAATTCTAAGCTTTTATTTTCCGAATTTGGCTTTAAAGAATCCCTCCAAAGTTTAATATAGTGCGCATCACCGTTAAACTTATAGGAGCTAATAAATTCACATCTAACATCATTTGCTTCAGTAATGGCTATAATCGAATTTTCATGTTGACTATTTTTGCATAAAAAAGTAATAAAACCGTGTATATATCTATCTTCATCGAACAGAACTGTTATATCAGCTGGATATGCTTTCTTTTCAAAAAAGAATTCGCTACGACATATCAAAGATATCATATTAGGGTTTGTCAATAAAAAACCAAATAAATTGCTCCAACATCTTTTTATTTCTTTCAAGCAAAAACTTACATTCTCTGTCCGTGTCAGGAAATGCAAATATGGATCTGACTCCTTGAATTCTGGCATCAACTTATCTATAAATTTCAAAACTAACCAATAATATATTCCATCTAGATATATATTTTTACTTCTTTTAATTAATTTATTATGTACTATTTCCCCTCGTATCTTTTTAATCTCATCCCAAAATGACTTTGAGGTAAATAATTTTTTTGTGTCACTTGTTACAAGAAGTCTCAGAATTCGCTTGTTTCCATTCTTTTTAAGAATTTGATTGAGCACGTTATCAAAAGTGATTATTTCATCAAAAGAAAGAAGTTTAGTTGCTCGCTTGTCTTGATTATTTTTATGAATGTAAATGCACAGATCATCAACAGCATTATAAAAATCTTCTATACTAAGAGACAAAAGATCAATTAAAATCACTCTACAGAAATACATTTTCAAAATAAAATAAGCTAAACGGTCAAAATTTGGCGATTTCTTACCAGTCTTTGCATTTAATTCAGATTTTATGCCAAACTTTTTCTGTACATCTTCTGATTCCTGGCTAAGGCAACTAATTAATAGGTTAAAATCCGATAAACTGGTTTTGTCCACGATATTAAAAAAATGTTCGCTATTACTGTTATCGAATTCAAAATCAATCATATATTTGAGATAACACAGATATAGATCTAAACTTTGTACGTAAAAACTTTCAAAACTACTTATTATTTTCGAATTACCTGTCGTTGCATTTTCACTTTTACCTTTACTAAATTCTGTATGTTTAGTACTTTTCCCCTCAAAATTTGGATTAGGATTAGAATTAACTTCACTTTCTATATATATTTTAAGTTCTTATCCTTTGTTCATTTTTACCTCCCACAAGCAAGATATTTAACCATAAAAAATTACAACAATCAACACATCGATTTTAAATTCAAATTTTTTATTTGTCAAGACACGATTTGTTATTGCTTAAAACTGGTAACTTTGATTTAGATAATGGAGCTGTATGCTCTTCTGTTTAATCTATTTTCTATTTTTATTTTATGTGAACGCTGTCTAATATAATATATCTTGCAACTGAAATTTTTCTTAACAAACTGAACAAAAAATATAAAAAATATATATGTTCGCCTACAATATGCCATTTCAGTCTATCACAAAAAAAACTTTATTTGCATCGTTGTTTTTATAACAATTAATTTTGTACCACTAACATGTTTATATAAATATCCAATCGAATTTATTTCAGGTAGTTCTTTTTCTTTGGCTAAAAAAAGTTATTTACATAAAAATTTCTCCTTTTGATAATACGTACCACACATTTTATATTTTTTTTGCGAATAAAAAAAATTATATGCAAATGCATATAACTCTTTTTTAGTTCAAAAGCTTTTTTTGACTTATTTTTTTTAATCTATAAAAATATCTGCTAAAATAAAAATTTTATTTCTTCTTCAAGTTGCACGCCAAATTTTTCATAAACAACTTGTTTTACATACCTGATTAAATTCAAAACATCTTTTGCTGTTGCATCCCCCAAATTAATTATAAATCCACAATGTTTTTTTGAAACACAAGCTCCACCAATTTTATAATCTGCAAGTCCCGCGTCCATTATTAATTTTCCTGCAAAATTATTTTTTGGTCGTTTAAATGTACTCCCAGCACTAAAAAAATTTAATGGCTGAGAATTTTTACGTTTTGTTTTATACTCATCCATTTTATTTTTTATTTCATCATGACTTCCAGCATTTAATTTTATTTTTGCTGACAGAACAACATAATTTTTATCTATTAAACTTTTTCTATAATCAAATTTTAAATCTTCCATGATTTTTATTTTATTTTTATATAAAACTTCTGCAGAAACAAAAATATCTTTTATTTCACGCCCATAAGCTCCGGCATTCATACAAATTGCTCCGCCCAAAGTTCCCGGAATTCCTGAAGCAAATTCCATTCCTGAAAAATTATTTTCCAATGCTTGATTTGCCAAAATACTCAATAAAATTCCTGCTTCCGCCCAAATTTCCTTTTTTTCATAATTTATTTTTACGACGTTCATTTTTTTATTTATTTTTATTATTACGCCTCGAAATCCTGTATCTGAAATCAATAAATTTGTTCCATTTCCCATTACAAAATATTTTATATGATTCTCTGTACAAAAATTTATTACTTTAATAACATCTGATTTGTTTTTTGGCAAAAATAAAATATCTGCGTTGCCACCAATTTTAAATGATGTATGTTTTTTCATCGGTTCGTCAAAAAATACATCACCAACAAAATTTGTTTGAAAAAAATTTTTTATCACGACAATTACCCCTTAATTACATAAAATAATTTTTTATTTCGAAAATAATAATATACATAGCTTATAATTTTTTTGCTTCAAAAATAAATTTGCTTATAAAAAATATTTTTCTCAACAAAATAATATTAATTTCATTTAGCTGTTATGTATGCAAAAATATTTCGATTGACAAAAGAAAAGTGCTTTTATAGCATGAAACTTGTTTTATAAAAATAATTTTTTTACGGGGAGTGGTAAATAAGTGCTTAAGTTAAATAAAATTATGTTATTCCTGACGTTTATTTTATCTGTCATATGCTTTTTCCTTGCCAATAGATTTTTTTATTTATATACAATTGGTGCTGGAGATTTCTTTGCCAAATTTAGTTTTGGTTTTTCGACACTGTTTGAAAGTTTAAAAACACAACCATTTTTTATATTTAGAACCAAAGAAGCTATTTTGTGTGGTTTAATCGCAGCTTTATTGCCGTTTGTATTTGTTTTATATCAAACTACAGGTAGAACAAATTTTATGAGCGGAATCGAACATGGTTCAGCGAAATGGGGAAATAGAAAAACAATCAAACCATTTTTAGACAAAGACCCTAAAATGAATATGTTATTTACAAAGACAGAAGGAATGTCCATTAATACAAGACAAACTTTTAGAAATAATAATGTTGTTGTAATCGGTGGTAGTGGTAGTGGTAAAACACGATTTTATGTAAAACCAAATTTAATGCAATGTCATTCGAGTTATGTTATAACTGATCCAAAGGGGAGTCTTGTTCTTGAAACTGCAACTATGTTAGAAAAAAATGGCTATAAGATAAAAATATTTAATCTTATTGATTTTACTAAAAGTGACGGTTATAACTTTTTTGAATATGTCCACGACGAAAAGGATATTTTAAAACTCATCACAAATTTGATTACAAATACAAATGGTGATAAAAAAAATAGTGGAGCGGATCCGTTTTGGGAAAAAGCGGAAACTGCTTTATTGGAAGCGTTGTTTGCTTTTGTTTTAATGGAAGCTCCAAAAAACGAGCAAAATATTGCAACAGTAATGGAATTATTGCGCTTGGCAGAAGTAAAGGAGGAAAATGAAAATTATAAATCGCCACTGGATATTTTGTTTGAGGATTTAAAAGCGGAAAAACCTGAGCATTTTGCGTGCAAGCAATATGACTTGTTTAAACTTGCGGCCGGAAGAACTGCAAAAAGTATCCTAGTTTCGGTCGGTGTGCGTCTGGCTACTTTTAATATCAAAGTTGTTTCTGATATGCTGTCAGAGGATACGATTGAATTGGATAAAATCGGCGAGGAAAAAACAGCGCTTTTTATTATGCTTTCTGACTCGGATCGTACATTTAACTTTTTAGCGGCAATGATGTATCAGCAATTATTTGATTCATTATTTTTAAAAGCGGAACAAAAATATGGCGGGCGTTTGCCAATCCATGTTAGGTTTTTATTAGACGAGTTTGCAAATATAGGATTAATTCCAAACTTTGATATTTATATTGCGACTATGCGAAGCCGTGAAATGTCTGTAAATGTTATTTTGCAAAATGTTGCCCAGATAAAAGCGTTGTATGAAAAAACTTGGGAGACTATTACAGGTAACTGTGACACACTTTTATTTTTAGGAGGTAAAGAGCAATCGACCTGTGAATATATTTCCAAGATGATTGGAAAAACGACTGTCGATTTGCGAACGACTTCCGAAAGCAAAGGTCAGTCCGGTAGTTATTCAAATAGTGGACAAGTTGTCGGACGTGAATTAATCACACTGGATGAAGTTGGATTACTCAAAGGTGATGAATGTATCCTTTCTATTCGTGGTTTGCGTCCATTTAGATCAAAGAAATATGTAATAGAAAAACATGAAATGTATAAGTGGCTTTCGGACTACAATAAAAAATACACTTACCTTATTACAGATTCCAATACGAGAAAAATAAACATGTTTTACTCTAAAATAGCAAGTTTGCCGAGGACGTTTGATGTCAATAGTTTAATAAATGCAAAAGTAGAAGACTTTATTGACATGGATGAACTTGAAAACAGCATTGATAAATTTATCAATGAGAAAGTTGTTGGCATTTCAAGCGATGAGGAAGATACTAACGATACAGAAAGTGAGAGTGTATAAAATTTGATTTTTGTATTTGTTTTCTGTTAGAAGTTAGTTTGCACTTGATCATGCAATAATTATTTTTTATTTATATTTGATTTGTAGGAGGTTTTATTTATATGCTTAAAGGTACTGAAGCTACGATGCCGTCCTTTTCGGTCGCAAATACGGGTAATTTAGTAAATAGTATTTTTGGATTTATGGTGCAGAAGGTGATGAATGTATCCTTTCTATTCGTGGTTTGCGTCCATTTAGATCAAAAAAATATGTAATAGAAAAACATGAAATGTATAAGTGGCTTTTGGACTACAATAAAAAATACACTTACCTTATTACAGATTCCAATACGAGAAAAATAAACATGTTTTACTCTAAAATAGCAAGTTTGCCGAGGACGTTTGATGTCAATAGTTTAATAAATGCAAAAGTAGAAGACTTTATTGACATGGATGAACTTGAAAACAGCATTGATAAATTTATCAATGAGAAAGTTGTTGGCATTTCAAGCGATGAGGAAGATACTAACGATACAGAAAGTGAGAGTGTATAAAATTTGATTTTTGTATTTGTTTTCTGTTAGAAGTTAGTTTGCACTTGATCATGCAATAATTATTTTTTATTTATATTTGATTTGTAGGAGGTTTTATTTATATGCTTAAAGGTACTGAAGCTACGATGCCGTCCTTTTCGGTTGCAAATACGGGTAATTTAGTAAATAGTATTTTTGGATTTATGGTGCAGTTTGTTATTGTCGGTGGTGCGTTGTGGACTGTTTGGGGAATTGTTGTTTTGGCTGGTGCATTAAAAGATAAAAATGGTCCAGGCTTACAAGGCGGTGTTTGGCAAATCGTTGGCGGTATTATGATACTTGTTTCAGCGATTTTGTTTGGGCAATTAATTAAGTTTCAATAAGTCAGATGTTTGTCTCTCGTTTTATTTAATATGTTAAAAAATAAAATGGGAGACACATTTGTTAGTGGAAAACTTTTGAATAGGTGATTATTTGAAAAAGATAAGGATTTTAATTTTGATGCTGCTGGTATTTTTTTCGATATTACTAATACCACTGGGACGAGTGGTAGCTAAAGAAAATTGTGAGTACTACTCGAAAAAATTTGAAGAAATACAAAAAAAGATCTATGAAAAACATAACGATGGTCTTTTTGGGATTTTGGGGGAAGAAGTTGACGGTTTAAAAAATTTGGTTAACTCTTTGCATACAAAAATTTTGAGCATACCGAATAAGGCGGCATGGGATGCAGAAGCATCAGAAAATTTTAAAAAATACACAAAGGATTATTTTACAGTCAATAGTGTTTATAATGATTGTTCGCATAATTTTAGACAAGTAAGCTATGAGTATAACGGTTGGAAAAATGAAAAAGTTGACCCTACAGATGAAAAAAGTTCAGAGATAAACAGAAATAAATATAGGATAGAGATATCAGAAATCGATATAATTCAAAATAATATTGAAAAAGAATTAAGTAACTGTAAAAACGAAATAGCGGAGATTTTTTCTATATTATCGGGAAGTATGTTAGGGGTGGTCCATACAACACAGCTTCTTGATTTTGTTGCGAATTTTTGTGTACTTGGGGGTTCTATTTGGATGATTTTGGGTGCTATCACTTTAGCAGGTAGTTTAAAAGACAAAAACGGTCCGACATTACAGACATCGATTTGGCAAATTGTTGGGGGAACAATGATTGTATTTGCCACTTATTTGTTTAAAAACAGTTCGCAATATCCAAATTTGTTAAACGAGGTTCTGTGGTTAGCATCACAATTTACTCGTGCAGGCGGTGCCCTTTGGTCGGCTTGGGGGGTTATAATATTAGCAGGTGCCATCAAAGACAAAACCGGTCCGGCTCTGCAATCAGCCATCTGGCAAATTGTCGGCGGAATAATGATTATTATGACTTCGTATTTGTTTACGTATGTGGTAAAAGTAATATAGCCTCTAATTTGATTTGTGAGTTTACTACTTTCGTGGAGATGATAAAAATCGACAAATTTATAGTTGAAACACGCGAAATAATTACTAGACCATCTATTAGTGACGGTTCTGTGGTAGGTACGATGATTATTGCTAATACAAATAAAGTTTTAGTATATGAATCATGTATTAACTTAATTGCTTTTGCTTTCACTCTTGCAGGATCCTTTTGGAGCATTTTAGGTTTAGTAAGGTTTGCTACAAGTTTGAGCCAAAAAAATGGACCGAACCTACAGGCATCTATATGGCAAATAGCCGGGGGATTTGCAGTTGTATTAGCAGCATTTCTTTTTAGAACTTATAATTTTGATTATGACTTGGTCATAAAAATATTTTATTATGCTCATAAATTAATAATTTTTGCAGGATCTTTTTGGAGTGTATGTGGTTTAATTGTTTTGGCGGAAGGCTTGAAGAATTCGTATGCTCCCAACATGGAATCTGGAATTTGGCAAATTGCCAGTGGGATTATAATATGTTGCTTGGCATTTTTGATAAAAGATCTTTTAAGTTTTAGTAATATTAATAGGTAAATAAATAAAATTGCAAGGAGATGTTGCTTGGCATTTTTGATAAAAGATCTTTTAAGTTTTAGTAATATTAATAGG
>CAMKTI010000082.1 GCA_946415665.1 uncultured Clostridia bacterium | reverse complement strand
AAAAAAAACAAAAAAAAAAAAAAAAAAAAAAAAAAAAAAAAAAAAAACCAAACCAAAAAAAAAAAAAAAAAAAAAAAAAAAATAGGCAAAACCATTGACACACTTTATTTTTTGGGTTATACTAAAAATAGTCGCTTGGTAAGTTTACTTCCAGTTTGTTAATTTTATTTTTCCAGATTATTTTTATTACATAGCTAGAAGAATTTACCAGTCAATCGAGGTATTTTGTTGCTAAAAAAATATTTTTTGTTTGTTTTTAAAATATGGAGGATAAAATTATGGAAACGTTAAAAAATAATGAAAATAATTTAAAAAAACTAGTTAATAAGCTGAATTCAGATATTAATTTATTGGATAAAATTATAAAAGAGTTATTTGATAAGCATAGTAATCAATATGATTCAAAATTTCAGCTATCATCTCTAGATTTATTGTTAAATTTTAAGATAAAATTGGTTATTGCTATTTGTGACGAAGCAGTGCAGCAACAACTTAGCATTAAAGAAAATTTTAAAGATTACGTGATTGATGTTGAAGAATTATTTGAAGGGGACATAGTCAAGCCGGAAGTACAAGATGAGTTAGATAAATTAAAAATTCCAGATGAAAGTATGAAGGTTATTCTAAAGAATTTTTTGGATAATTGTGAATTCGAGAAAATCAACTTGGAAGAGTTTAAAATACCAGAAAAAAAAGAAAAAAAAGAAGAAGAAGAAATAGAAGAAGAAGAAGAAATAGAAGAAATAGAAGTAGAAGTAGAAGGAGAAAAAGCAACAGGAATTAAAGTTAAACTTGACTCAGATAACGATTTTATAAAGATATGTAAGTTTATGTATCAAATGTTATATAATGAAAAAGCATCGTATTCGAATACGTTTAATAATGGCAGTGATGGTATGACTCCTCTGAGAGAAATTTTAAAAAAGTATGAAGATTTTTTTAAGAAGATATTTAACATCAAAAATATTAAAGATTATTTCCAGAACCTTGAGAAAATAGAGTGTGAGGATCAAACTTTTAACAAATTGATAAATGAATTTGGAAAAGCAAAAGAGATAAACAATGCGATAACTGAATTTATTGAGAAAGTTGAAAAAAAAGAAGAAGATAAAGATAAATCAGATGAAGGTGATGATATCGATAACAACAAAATCAAAATGGACTGGCTTGGAATTCGAGCTAAAATTGAGGAAATATGTGAAATAGTATTTTTTGTTGGTGGGTTGGGTTTAACTGCTTTAATTGCGCTCGGAATTTTACCGTGGGGAACATTAGGAATTGGAATTTGCGCGACACTTGCTTTTATTGGAATAACTCGTTTTATTGCTACGAATAGCTGGACTGCTAATCATAATTTTGGATATGAGTGGAAAAAATATTTTCCTGATCGCAAGGAATATGGTAAAAGCATTTGGCAGTTATTTAGAATATTTGTTATTCCTGGGATTTCTTTGATTGCAGGTGCTATATTTGTAGCTCTCGGAGTAACTGGAGTTTGGAGTCTCAGTCTAGGTTTGGGTTTAGGGATACCGCTTTTGGGCTCGTCTTTGATTGGCGGGATAAATATGATTTTTGCTTTGGTTAATCCGGAGAAGTACAAAGAAAAGGTGGCATCAACGGATAATCTTTGGGGTGTATACATGGGAATTTCTGCGGTTATCGCCACCGCTACATTTTTAGGTTTGGGATTCGGTGAAATTTTAGCATTGCCCACAGCTATTGCTTTGGCTGTGCCGTTATGTATTTTGGGTATAGGAATTGGTTTTCTAACTTTATTTGCGTGGGGTGTAAGTAAATGGGGACCAGAAAAATTGAAGAAAGCGCTAAAAAATGATCGAAATGAAATAAGTTGTCTAGGTTTTGGTTATTTTCCAGATAATAAGGAGGAGATTTTATTAAAGCAAGGGGAGAAAAGTATTGATAGATATAATGATACTAGACAAAAAGATGGAAAAATATAACTGAGTTTTAGGATTAAAAAGAAATAGACGACACGGCAAAATAAGCTAAATCTTTAAAAAAGAGTCTCTCGATTTCTTTGTAAACCGAGAGGCTTTTTTGACCCCAAAATTAACGTATAAACTTCTATCGATCGCAATAAAACAAAAAAATTAAGCCTTGACAAGCTTAATTTTTTCTTTTAGATCATTTTTAACAAAACTAACACATTGCATAATTGCATTTTTTACCGCTCGATAATCAGACGCTCCATGAATTTTTACCACAATTGCATTTAATCCTAAAAACGGCGCTCCACCTATCTCGTTATAATCAAATTTTTTTTTAAGATTTACAAACGCCGGCTTTACCAATAAACCTCCGAGCTTTCTAAAAATATTTTTCTTAATATCATTTTTTAGCATCCCAAAAATATTTTTAGCCATACCTTCAATATTTTTCAAAATTATATTTCCGACAAATCCATCGCAAACCAAAACATCTGCTATTCCTGACAAAATATCACGCGCTTCGACATTTCCGATAAAATTCAAATCCGAATTACTAAGCAACTCATATGCTTCCTTCGTCACAATATTACCTTTTAAATTTTCTGTGCCAACATTTATTAAACCAACTCTCGGATTATTTATTTTCATAATATTTTTCATATAAACATATCCCATATGCGCAAACTGCTCTAAATAAATCGCTTTGCAATCCACATTTGCTCCACTATCTAATAACATAACAAATTTATTTTTATTTATCGTCGGAAGCAAAGTTGCTAAAACCGGCCGGCTTATTCCCGGCAATCTTTTTAACAAAATAGTCGAACACGACAAAAGCGCTCCTGTACTTCCTGCTGAAACAAATCCGTCGGCTTCCTCTTCTTTTACTAAATTTAATCCCTTAACAATCGACGATTCTTTTTTATTTTTTATAGCCCAAGTTGGCGATTCATTATTTAAAATAACTTCCTGCGCGTCAATTATTTCAATATCAAAATTTAATTCTCTAGATTTATATTCATCAAGCTTTCTTGCTACAATTTCTTCTTTTCCAACCAAAAATATTTTTAAATTATCGCATAAACCAAAAACTTCAACACAACCTTTTATTATTTCATCAGGAGCTCTATCGCCACCCATTGCATCCACAGCAATAATTATTTTTTTATTTTCCTTTTTATTTTCTTCCGCCATAAAACAACCTCTTAACTTTTATTTCCGTTATAAACTATTCCTTTTATGCTATCCAACGTAATCGAAATCCAATCCGGAATAATTTCCACAACACTCTCGTTACAAACAATCACAGGAATATCTAATAAATCCGCAATAACTTTTGCTTGCTTATTATCATCATTTTCCCAATTTCCAACAACAACACCTGAAGACTTTTTAATAAACGGCAATAAATCATCATTTATTTCCGGTGTAACAATAATATCTCCATCTTTAAAACAATTTCGTGCCTGTTCAAAAACTTTTATTACACACGCTCTTCCCGAAACAACTTTATTTCCAATTCCTTGTCCTTTTGCCAAAACATCACCAACAATTTGCACCTTTAACGTATTCGTTGCCCCCGAAACTCCAACAGGAATTCCTGCTGCTATTACAATCGCATCTCCACTTTTAGCCAATCCTGTTTCCATAGATTTTTCTACAGCAATACTAAACGTCCCATCATTTATATTTATTTTATCAGACAAAATCGGCAAACATCCCCAAGTTAAACTTAATTGTCTCCAAACATGCTCATTCGGTGTAATTGCCAAAATCGGACAAACTGGTCTAAACTTCGAAAGCATTCTTGCTGTAAATCCAGAATTCGTAACCGTCGCTATACATGCAACTTTTAAATCCCTTGCAATCGTACACGTCGCAAAACTTATCGAATTAGTAATATTCGACCTGAAATTTTTATAGCTACTCAAAAGTTCTTTATGATAATCAACTGAACTCTCTGTTTTATAAGCAATTCGTGCCATCATTTTTACGCTCTCAACCGGATATTTTCCTTGGGCCGTTTCACCCGAAAGCATAATCGCACTTGATCCGTCAATAATAGAATTTGCCACATCATTTGCTTCTGCTCTTGTCGGTCGTAAATTATTTACCATTGATTCAAGCATTTGTGTCGCCGTTATCACTTCTTTTCCCTTTTCATTCGCCTTTTTTATTAATAATTTTTGCACCAACGGAACTTCTTCCGGTGGAATTTCGACACCTAAATCACCACGCGCAACCATGATTCCATCTGAAACTTCCAAAATCGAGTCTATATTATTCACGCCGTCACGACATTCTATTTTCGCAATAACTTTTATATATTCCCCATGATTATTTTTTAAAATCTCTTTTATTTTTACTACATCCTCAGCAGTCCTTATAAAGGACGCTGCGATAAAATCTATCCCGTTTTCGATTCCAAATAATATATCTTTTTCGTCTTTTTCTGTCAGTGATGGCAAATTTACATAAACATCCGGAATATTTATTCCTTTGCAAGAACCTAGAAACCCACTGTTAATCACTTCGCAAACAATATCCGTTTCAGTTAAATCAAGCACTTTTAATTCTATTAAGCCATCATCAATTAAAACACGTCCGCCTTTTTTTAAATCTTTTGGCAAATCCTTATAAGTAACCGAAACGTGTTTTTCATCTCCGTCTATATTATTTGTCGTTAAAGTAAATCTATTTCCCTGTGCAAGATAAACTTTTTTGTCTAAAGCAAAACGTCCGATTCTTATTTCCGGTCCTTTAGTATCTAAAAGTATCGGCAACGGTATTTTTAATTTTTCTCTTACCGTTTTTACAGCCTTTATTATTTCTCCATGCGTTTTATAATCGCCATGCGAAAAATTTATTCTAACCACATTCATTCCGGCTTTTGCCAAAAGTTCAATAACTTCAGTTTTATTACTTGCCGGTCCTAGCGTCGCAACAATTTTTGTCATCAAAAATCTTTTTTTCTGAAAAAAATCATTTGTTGCCAAATTAATTCCCCCTTAAAAACAAAATTTATTTTTTTAAATCGCCAATATTTTTATTATATCATACATTTTTTTATCAAAATTTTTCTTCATATTCAATGCTTCGTTTATATCCAAATCTTCATATTTTCCATTTACATAACTTATAACTCGATTTTTTTTATTTTTAACCAAAACATCAATTGCCATATAACCCATCATTGACGCATGCATTCTATCAATTGCCGTCGGACTTCCGCCTCTTTGTAAATGTCCTAAAATTGTCGCACGAGTTTCTATGCCCGTAATTTTTTCTATTTCTTTTGCCATCTTGCTCGTATTTCCTATTCCTTCAGCAACTATTATCAAATTATGATTCTTGCCTTTAGATCTATTAGCAAAAATTTGTTGAATCAACATATCCATATCAACTTTTTCATGCATTTCCGGGATCAAAACTTCTTCTGCTCCGCCCGTAAGACTACACCATAAAGCAATATGTCCCGCGTGTCGTCCCATTACTTCAACCAAACTACATCTTTCATGCGAACTCGAAGTATCACGAATTTTATTTATCGCTTCCATTCCGGTATTAATTGCCGTATCAAATCCAATTGTATATTCCGTACAATCTAAATCTAAATCAATCGTTGCAGGAATACAAATTACGTTTGTTCCTAGTTGCGATAACTTTTGTGCGCCATGAAAAGATCCGTCCCCACCAATTACAACCAAAGCATCAAGCCCAAGAACTTGACAAATTTTATGCGCGCGCTCGACTCCTGTTTCTTGCATCATTTCAGAACACCTCGCAGTTAACAAAAAAGTTCCACCCCTGTGAACAATTTCAGAAACTGCCCGCGCATTCATCTCAACTATTTCTCCCGAAAGTAAACCTGCAAAACCACGTTTTATTCCGATTACATCTATTGTATTATAAACTGCCGTTCTAACAACAGATCTAATCGCTGCATTCATGCCGGGAGCATCTCCGCCACTTGTCAAAACGCCTATCTTTTTAATACTATTACTAGCCACAAAAATCCCTCCTAATTTTTCAAATCAAAACAAATTTGCCTGAGCAAAACATTTATATTATCTGCCATTTGAAATATAAAATGCAACCTGAATAATTTATTGCTTTATATTTTTAAAATCAATATAAAAAAAATAAAAAAGCACGAATTTATATCTCATGCTTTTAAATCTAAAAACTATTCCTTGTTTAATTTGAATCCGACCTGTAAATTTTATTATTGTTTTTTGTTTAAAATTTTTTTTCTAAACGAATTATAAGCTGAGATTCTATTTTGATTTTATAAACTAAATTCTTCTCTGTCTTCGTATCGGGTATTATTTTATTATTTTTATTTTATCTAGATTACTGTCTGCACAAAATAAACGATCAACAAAACAAGAAAAGAGATAATCTATAAAATAAGATATAGCGGAGGAAAATAAAAAAAGGAGCAAAAATAAAAATGAAGAAAAGGATGTATCACAGATTTGATATAAGCGATGCAGAGTGAAAGCTAATAGAACTGTATTTGACGGTTTAGCCCAGACAACATGGAGGCATAGCCAAAGATAATCGGAAATTTATCAATATAGTTATTTGGATACTTAAAACAATGTCTCCATGGAGAGATTTGCCGCCGGATTATGACAACTAGGGTACAATTCGCCAAAGATTTATTCGATGACAATGAAGAAGTATGTGAAAAAAATTATCTGAGATACTGAAGGGTGATAAAAACTTTGAATGGCTAATGATAGACTCGAGTTATGTGAAAGTGCATCAGCATGCAGCTGGGGCTCGCGGCGGAAATCAGGCTATATCAAAGACAAAAGGGGGCTCAATTCAAAAAATTATACTTAGTCGTCAGTGAACGCGGTGTGCCTGTAAAGTTTATCGTTACAGATGGAACGCGTGCCGACTGTAAAGAAGCTATTAACTTGCTCAAAAATCTCGATGCAAAATTAGTCTTTGCAGATCGTGTTTATGATACCAACGAAATCTTGTCTTATATTGCAAGACGGAACATAAAATCAAAACGCAATAGACTTGAACGACGTGATTATAAAGGTTTTAGGGTTTTGAGGAAAAGAGACAGTAGTCTCACCGAAAACTTTATCGCTTTAGACATATTATCGAAAATACTTTTCTTGCTTTTAAACATTGGCGCGGTATCGCCACCTCGATACGCTAAAACGCTCGATGGTTTTATCGCTTCTATTTATGTTCGTTGTATCTTTGTATATTTGTCATTCTTTTAAATTTTTTTCATGTAGACACTATCTAAATTCCTAAATTGTCATTTGGATTTAGCTCTTCATTTTTAACATTATACATTTTTGAGTCTAAATTAACATCAGTGACACTGCTTTTAGGTTGGATACTAGCATGGCTAATTACTAGAAATGGTTTTTTTATTTTACGATAAAGACACATTACAAGTAAAACAGCACTAAGCAATGCAAACGGCGTAGGAATGACGATAAAAACGATTTTAACGCTCGGAATTACTAAAACTAACGCTATTCCAGACACACCTAAAATAGCAGTAATGATTCCATATTTTTTCATTTTGTTAGAAGTAATATTATATTTTTCTACAATCGCTTTTCTTAAATTATCCTCGATATTCACCATTTGATCTTCTATGTTTTGTAAATTTGTCACATATTGATCTAATGATTCGTTTTTTTGTAATGCTTCAATTTTTTCTTCTGTATTATTAAGATCATTTTTTAAACCACTTAGTTTTTGTGAACTGTCATTTATTTGTTGCTGAAATTTTTCTTTTGTGGTATCAAATGCTTCAATTTTTTGTTTTATATTATTAAGATTATTGTTTAAACCACTTAGTGTTTGTAAACTGTCATTTATTTGTTGCTGAAATTTTTCTTTTGTGGTATCAAATGCTTCAAT
>CAMKTI010000081.1 GCA_946415665.1 uncultured Clostridia bacterium | reverse complement strand
TTATTTTTCTCCATTACACTTTATTTTATGGTTTATTTCTCTTTTCATCTTCTTTGTGTAGACAGTATCTAAACAGAATTCTTTAAAAGGAAATAATTTTAGAAAAGGTGTACGGTAACAAAAAAATTAAAAATAAGCAAAAGATATGCAAATAGAACGAACAAAAAAGAAGCACGGAAAGCGATAAAAGTTTCAAAATAACGTGTAACAATGCCACGCCAATACCAAGCTTAATTGTTTTTATCAAATCCAGCGCAACACTACAATCCGCCGTTGTTTCCGCGGTTGTTTTTAGATTGATCGCTCTTCCTTTGAGGTCTACTACTATGTGGATTTTCGGATTAAACCTTTTGTGCGAACTATATCTTGGTTGACATTTTTTGCGCCAGTAGCGATATAAATTCTCATGTAACTCGAATCCGCCATCACCATGCGTTTTTTAAAGCTCAGTATTCTTGTTCAAAACTTCAAACAAATGCTCCCACATTCCATTTTTTCGCCCACCTCAAAAATCTTTTATGCATCGTATACCACTTTCCATAATTAGACAGTAAATCCTACATGGAAATCATGTTTTGAGTGTTCAAACAACCGCATTGATAAACTTTCGATTATCTCTGGCTATGTTTTCATGCTGTCAAGATCGGCCTATCAAGCGTGGTTCTACTAGCTACTAATCTATATCACTTATATCAAATTTATGATACATTCTTCTATTTATTTTAATTTTTGCTTCTTTTTTATTTTTCTCCATTATATTTTATTTTATAACTTATTTCTCTTTTTTCTATTTTCTTTTGTGTAGACAGCATCTAAAAAACAAACGGTTACAACAAATGATTGAACATAAAAAAAGACTTGCTTAATTTAGCAAATCTTTTTTAAAAATAAATCTTATCGATCATGTGATTTAACTTTGCGATTGCAAGTCCGTAATTAGTTATATTTATATTTTGTTTTTTGGCTTGATTTATACGAGAAAGCATAAATTTTTTATTAAACATACAGGCACCACAATGAATTACTAAAGCATATTGGGTTAGATCTTCCGGAAAATTATTGCCGCGCGAAAATTCTATTTTTAAATCAAAGCCCAAATAATTTTTTAGCAATCTTGGAATTTTTATACGACCAATATCTTCATCAAGTGGAACATGTGTACATGCTTCGGCAATTAAAATTTTTGAATCAGGTTTCAATTTATCGATATAATCAGCACCTTTTTTTAATTCTTTTATATCTCCTTTACAACGCGCTAACAAAATCGAAAACGAAGTCATTTTTATATCTTTTGGTTTGTATTCAGCAATAAAATTAAAAATCTGTGAATCAGTTATTATTAACTTTAAATTTTGATTCAGGATTTTAAGCGCATCTAAAAAATTTTCTTTTGTCACACATGTAACTATTGCTTTATTATCAAGCAAATCGCGAATAATTTGAACTTGCGGTAAAATTAACCTTCCTTGAGGCGCTTGAATATCTTGTGGCATAACGAGCAAAACAGAATCACCATGATTAATTAAATCGCCAACAATACTCGTTTCTTGATATGGTTTTATTTTTACTAGATTATTTATCAGTGTGTCGATATTTATATTTTCTTGGGCACTAATTTTTATAGGTTTTAAATTTATCTTCTCAAAAATTTTTGTTTCAAGTTTGTTTAAATAACTTTGTCCTAAGACATCGATTTTATTAATCACGATTACTTTTGGCACATCGTGAATTTTTTTTATAAATTCAAATTCTTCTTCGAAGTCAAGTTCATTTATCAAAATGATTGCCATATCGATTTGATTTATAATTTCCAAAGTTTTTTTGTTTCGTAAATTGCCAAGACAACTCACATCATTAATTCCGGCTGTATCAATAAATAAACATGGTCCGAGATTATTTATTTCCATAGCTTTTTTTACAGGGTCAGTTGTTGTCCCCTCAACAGGCGAAACAATCGAAATATTTTGTTTGGTAATTTTATTCATCAAAGATGATTTTCCAGAATTGGGCTTGCCAAAAATTGCAATGTGCGTTCGAAACGAATTAGGAGTCTGCATCAAACTTATTTTTTTCCCCCCAGATTTTTTTCAGGTCAACTATTTGCTCAATTAACAGAAACTTTACGCATTTTTTTAATTGGAATATTCGCACACAAAACAGAAACCGCACTATCATTTTTATTATCCGACGCAATTTTATTCGAAATTTCGATATTCAAATCCCCATCCAATTCTACATATTTTTTTATCACCTGAATAATATCATTTTTTAGTGCTTCCATTATATCTCCTTGACAATCCGCACGGTCATGAACCAAAACTAATTTTAATCTACTCTTTGCAATATTTCCTGAATCTCCTGAGCTTTTAAATAAATTACTCAAATTATTTAACACGCTTTTTAACATTTTTTTCTCCCTTCTATGCTTTTTTTAGTTTAAAAAAATTTTTTATTGCTGTAAAAAAACTATCTTTGCGATTAAAATCCATAATTTCGATTTTTTGTCCCAAAATTCGGTTCACAATATTATTAAAAGCTTGTCCAGCACGCGAATTTAAATTTGTAACCGCAGGCTCGCCCTTATTCGTAGATACAACAATAACTTCGTCATCCGGTACAACTCCTAAAACATCTATCGATAAAATATCTTTCACATCCTCGATTGTCATCATGTCTCCGCGCTTAACCATGTCCAATCTTAATCTATTTAAAATTAACATCGGATTATTTAATTCATTGGCTTCTAATAAACCAATAATTCTATCAGCATCACGAACAGCTGAAATTTCCGGCGTTGTTACGACAATTGCTCTATCGGCACCAGCAATCGCATTTTTGAATCCTTGTTCGATTCCTGCCGGACAATCTATGATTACATAATCAAATTCTTCTTTTAAGATACTACACAATTTTTGCATTTGCTCCGGACTCACTGCGTCTTTGTCACGCGTTTGTGCTGCCGGCAAAAGATACAAACCTTCAAACCTTTTATCTTTAATCAAAGCTTGTTTATATCTGCAATTTCCCTCGACAACGTCAACCAAATCATAAACAATTCGATTTTCCAAACCCAAAACAACATCAAGATTTCTTAATCCAATGTCCGCATCAACTAACACAACTTTTTTATTAGCTAACGCTAAACCTGCCCCAATATTTGCTGAGTTAGTTGTTTTGCCAACTCCACCTTTCCCTGATGTTATGACGATAACTTCGCCCATTTATTTTCCCCCTAAAAAAAATATCAATTAATATATCATAAACCTAATATAAAATTGAGCATAAAATCATAAAAAAAATATGTCAAGAAAATACAAAAAACGTAAATGTAAATTTATATTTTAACCATATATTCAAAAAATAATAATTATCGCCTGATGGATAGAGCTTACGAAGATGATAAAATTTTGACTTTAGCTAAAAATCACAGGTTCAATACAGTCGCTCCAGCTAAAAAAAAATCGTGAGTTACCTTGGAGCTATGATAAACATCTTTATAAACAGCTTTATAAACAGCGCAACAATATCGAGCGATATTTTTTGAGATTAAAACGTTTTAGAAAAGTTTTTACTTGTTCTGATAAACTTGATTCTATTTTTATTTATACTATCTCCCTTACTTTTATTTTTGATTTGCTTTTTGTGTAAACGCCAACTAAATCAATTGGCGCTTGCAAACTTTTTTGCCTTGCCTAAACGGATGATCACAAAATATATCCCAAAAAATATTTGTTTGTGCCAAACTTTCCGACAAACCATTTCCTAACGATTTAAACAGCTACGAGAGAAATTTAAAGGAGAATTATGAAAATCGATCGTGTTTTATCAAAATTAAAGAATCTATTTCGAGATTATTAATTTCGATTTTATAATTTTTTTTGCACATAAAAAGAATCAGATAAGTAACTTGTCTGATTCTTTATTTAAAATAAAATTTTCACGATCGAAATTTATTTTGTTTATTCTTTATTAAGACCGTGTTTTGTTTTTTGATTTTCACATTCATCTAATTCTTCTAATGTCGGTATAAATTGATTATCTCGTAATTCTACTTCTCCTTTTTTTTCTCTAAAAAACCACCCTAATTTATTAGCAATCCAAGTTCCTCGCACCAGATCATTCCATAGATTTTGAAACCAATTTAATGTTGATTCATCTACAGCTTTAGTATCAATAAATTTATTGATTGCCTTTCCGGCTTGAAGAATAGCATCAAGCTTTAATAATTTGGTTAACTCATCGTTATCTGTTATTCCACCACCATTGTGATAACCTTTCTTGACTTTTTTTTTGTCAATATTTTTATCTTTATCATCAATTACCTTGCCTTCGTTTGGACCATCATTATACACACCAATCCAGGGACCGTTATCCCACGCACGAACGAAACGTTCAACAAAATCATCTTTCCGAGATATCCATTGACTGAATGGTTGACATAAATCATATGGGCTATTTCCATTAATCATTGCTCGACGATAATTATTATACTTTACGCGCAAATCTTTCAATTGTGTTCGATATTTTTCCATATCTTGCTTGCCAATAAGCTCTTGTACTAAATTATATTCCTGATTGTACTGATCCACAAATTCTTTTAGCACATTCCTGTCAAAACTTAATTTTTCGATTTGATCTATATTCTTAATCTCTTGACCTTCTTTTGTTGGTATCTGTCTAATCATAACGCAAAAATTCAAAAACTGAGCTACTTGATCCAATCCTATATAAAATCTATCTAACGGATTTGTTACATCACTACCACTACCAATTATAACGTCCTCTAAAACACCAGGCTTAAACATACTCAGTTTTTTACCTTCAAGACAAGCTTTACGAGTTTCAAGAGCTAATTTTAAAAATTTATTTGGATTTTCTGCAACTAAAAGATATGGCATCAATCTTTTTACATATTTGAACACTTGCTCATAATGAGCGGCTTTTTTATCTAGATCCCACCAACTTTCTTTACGTTTCTCTCCCTTTTGAAACTCATAAATCGCAGCGTATAAATCTCTCAAATTTACCCAAATGGGAGCTTTCAAATGAGATTGAAACGGATTATTACAAAATATATCTTGAAAAACACTCATCACGTTATTTGAATTAATCTTCTCATCCTCCATTTTAAAATCGTCTTTGCTTATCTCACTAAAAGATTCGTATCTACGTACTGTAATCTCTTGCATAATAAATCACTCTTCCAAAACTAAAAAAAAATATTAAAACGTAACCTAAGTTACATTATAATTATAACATTACATTATATTTTCTGTCAAGCAAAAATATTTATCTCACAAAAATAAATTTTTCACCAAGATTATTTTTTGATTCTATATAATTTTTTATAAATAGTTTAAACGGCTATAGAAAAAGCAGACAAGTAATTTGTCTGCTTTATATTTATTTACGTAAAACGAATTTATTTCATACCGCACGTTTTATTTTTTTATCGCGTATGCATTTCGTACAAACAGAAATTTTTTTTATGCTTCCATTGCAAGTAATCACTCTGACTTTTTTTATATTCGCATGCCAAGTTTTTTTTGCACGACGAGAAACTTGACTTCTGGTTATACTTATCGCATGACCTTTTAAATTATTTTTGCCACAGATTTCACATTTAGCCATAAAAACACCTCCAAAAAATTTACTCCCCAAAAATTATTTTATCAATCGTTTTTTTTATTTTCAAGCTGAGCCTCTGATTTTTTATTTAAATAGCAATTTAAACAAACGGGTGTATATTCAACTTTACTGTCATTATCAATCACGACTTGTTCGCCATCAAAAATATTTTTTTTATTCACGCTCAATAAATTCATGTTCGCAATACTTCCGCAAGAACAAATAGCTTTAACTCCAATTTCTTCAACACGATTTGCCAAGGCAAACAAATAACTGCTACCTTCAAATGGTTCGCCACGAAAATCTACTTTCAAACCAAAACAAATCACCGGAATATTTTTTTCATGTACCAAATTAGCAATTTTTTTAACCTGCGATTTATTTAAAAAATGTGCCTCGTCAATCATAATCACATCAATTTTTTTACCAGTAACTAGCTTATTAAAATCAAAATCATTATCAATAATAAAATCACATTTTCTTATAAACGTATTATTATTTAATCTCGATTGCAAACTGTCGCCACATTTTGTATCTATCATAGGCTTTCCGATTAAAACCGTTTTTTTATTATCCTCATAATTTCTTGTAATCATCAAAAGCGTTGTCGTTTTCCCGCTGTTCATAACGCCATATTTAAAAATTAACTTTGCCACTTAAATTAACTCCTCTCTTTCTTTATTAATTTTTTATAAAAAGTATCGATAACCACTCCAATCGCATTATCTCCCGAAACATTACAAGCTGTTCCAAAAGAATCTTGTGTAATATAAAGCGCAATCATAATCGCACATAACGGTCCGTTTGGATCGCCAAGTTTTTCTCCAAAAATCATGTGTAAAAACGGCAAAGCAGTCATAATTCCACCGCCCGGAGCTCCTGGCGCAGCTATCATTGCAACTCCTAAAACCATTATAAATGGCATAACACTTTTTAAATCAATTGGAATTTTATACATTAAACAAACTGCTGTTGCACAAGCTGTAATACTTATCATTGATCCGCATATGTGTATATTTGCACATAACGGAACAATAAAATTTCTGATTTCTTCGCATACGCCATTTTTTTTTGTGCACTCTAAATTTATTGGAATGGTTGCTGCAGATGATTGTGTACTTAATGCGGTTAAATATCCCGGAATTTGATTTTTCATTAAGCTAAATGGATTTTTTTTGCTCACAAAACCCGCAATTAAAAACTGAATAAATAAATAAATAAACTGCATGATAAGCACAACCAAAAATATTTTATACAAAACAGATAGAATTGCAAATGTTTTTCCCGAATATGTCATTTCAACAAAAGTTCCACAAATATATAATGGCAATAACGGCACGATTACAACTTTTAAAATTTTATTTATTATAACCGACAAATCTTTTACGGAATTATATAAACTCATGCCAATTTCTTTTCCTTTCATCGTTGAAAGACATAATCCTAAAATAAAAGCTAAAGTTACACTCGAAATCGTGTCCATTATTGGCGGAATTGTTTGATGAAAAAAAGCTGTTACCGCTAAATTTTCTGTCTGACGAATTTTTTCGACGAGCTCACTTGAAAGAAAACTGGGAAATAAATTATATGCGACCAAAAAAGACATGCTCCCACAAATTAAAGTCGAGCCATAAACCAATACAACAGTTAAAAATAATAATTTTCCTGCGCCGGCAGATAAATCTGCGATGCCAATTGTTACGTATGACAAAATCATCAACGGAATCACAAATTTTAAAAACGAGCTAAAAAAGCCTGAAAAAGTTACAACAGTCCGACAAATCCACAACGGCATAAATTTTCCAATCAATATTCCAAGTGCAACAGCAATTATTAATCTAAACATTAAACCGAACTTTCGTTTTTTCATGTTTCCCTCACCTCCCAAAAAAAATAATTTTAATCATAACAAAAAATTTGGTGTAAATGGTATTAAAAAAACAAATTTTGAAACAAAAATTTTATCTCTATCTAAAAGAAATAATTAGGTGGCGTTCACATAAAAAACAAATCAAAAATAAAAACGATAGAAACGGTAGAAATAAAAATAGAACCAAGTTTACCGTGGCGAATAAAAACTTTTCTAAAACGTTTCAACCTCAGGAAATATCGCTCGATGTTATTGCGTTGTTTATAAAGGTGTTTATCATAACTTCAAGGCAACTTATGATTTTTTTTTAGGTGAAACAACTGTCTTAAAGCCGTGATTTTTAGCTAAAGCTAAAG
>CAMKTI010000080.1 GCA_946415665.1 uncultured Clostridia bacterium | reverse complement strand
TATGCTTGGATTTAAAACTGTGGAAAGTTTATTGGAAGACAAAAAAATTTTTGCCCGACACTTTAAATGATAAATTTTGGCATAAAAAAAAATCTCAACTTGGATTTTATTCGGGTTGAGATTTTTTTATTGAAGTCTAGATTTAAAGCGATTAATTTGTTACCCAAAATGGAAAGTGGGAATACTTATTTAATATTTTTTGGCGATACAAAAGTTTAATAGTGTCATAAAAAGAGTCTCAGTCAAAAATAAACTTTGTCGAACAAGACAGATATTATGATCATATAAACAAATTGTTTAGCCGCTTCAAAATGTTTTTTTATCTATGCCATAAATTGTATAATAACTGCTAATGGCTGCACAATAATCTTTTGATTTTAGATTCTTTGTTTTTCAGATATTCCAACTGTATCAAAAACAAATAAAAAAACGCCAACGAATCGGCGTTTTCACACATTATTTTATTGATCAATTTTCAATTAATTATTTGCCCTGTCTTTATTTTGGACTTCGGTACAGAACCTATGACATTTTTAATTTCACCGTGATACGCATCTGGCAAATTGATACCTGTATCTGCAACTGTATTTTTTCCCTTTTCCTCTTTTCCCTGTGATTTAGAAGGGTTTACTGATTCTCTGGCTAACGTTTCACTTTGTTCATATGCTTTTTTTAAAGATGGTGACAAATTATTTAAAAAAGCTTTTTTCAACGCAACAGCATCTTTATCTTCTGTTTTGTTTGGAGATAGTAACAAATTATTTAAAAAGTCGTTGTTCGACTTTTCCGGAGCTTTATCTTCATTTTCAGATCTACAATTAAAAATACTAAATTTTAAATTCAACTGTAGATTTGAAAGCACATCTTTCGCTGCAGGAGTCATACGGTTAATATAGTTTTGGAGATATTCGCCAAGCTGATCAAAATTACGATCATGCAATTTATTACAAAAATCTAAAAGTCCAATGTTACGCTTTAACAAACATTCACAAATTTCGTGATCGTTGTTCCCATCCTTAATCGCCCCCTCAATATCTGCAACGATTTTTGACAGAGACTCCGAAAACCTATCATGCAATATTTCTTTAAACCGGCTTTTACGGTTTTCATCATCTTTTAAATTCTTAAAATAACTATCAGCGTCAAACGTATGAGTGTACCGAGATAAGTGCCCAAAATTGTTAGCAGAGTCCATCCTAATAAAATCAAAAATTGTTTCAACCCAACATTTCACCGTAGCGTCACCAATATATTGACTTATTGCATACTTAACACCATTGAACGAATTATTTTGAGCATCATTTTGATTCTGAGGAATAACATTATACAACGCGTCAGCTAAGGACCCAATCTGTCCATCAAGATCGTTGTTTAGCATAGGCAATAATATAGTGGTAAATGTCTTATTAAACAGAGATTCAATTTCATACTGTTCCCCATCAGGCTCTATTCCAAGAGATCTTATAATCAGACTATTGAGTGGTATTATAAAATCTGCTTGTTTAAACTGACTAAACCGCTGATGCACAACTGCATCAATCTGATCATTCAAGGAATTCTGTGGAGTTATTTGCTTGTTATTAATAAACCAATTTAAAAATTTATACCACAACCACCAAAATCCAGTTTTAATACTGTGCTCTACATTCACAGTTTTCGGCAACTTTTCTAATCTCTTTAACTCTTGCTTATCAAATATTTGATCTAAATTTTCATTTATTCCTTTGAGTTCCTCAATTACTTGTAAAGACATTTTTTGTCTAGAATCGCGAACTTTCGATATCTCATTAACAAACAAATTCCTATATTGCTTTATCTTTAAAATGGCTGCCAGACACTCATCATTCTTACAACAAAATTCATCGGAAACATTACTCAGTTCGTTTAATATATCAGAACTAATAACAGAACATAATCCTTTAATTCGGGCCGAAGATAAAGAACCAGCCCTGATATTTACATTAATGCTCTGTTCTAGGAATTTAATTTCGGCTTGATATTCGTTATTTAGCTTATGCTCACCAAGATCCGGTATCTTGCCACTAATATCCTTAATATTATCGTCAAGTAACCTAAATGTCTTACACCCATCAGCCAGCAATTTATTCACGTCAGATTTAGCAGTTTCCAAGAAAAAATTGCTCACATTGCTATGAAGGTGTATCACACCTTGAATCTTCTCAAACTCACTATTACTATTACTCATTTCCCATCGTATTGCGTCTATTATATACTTTTCCATGTCTAATAACAATAGATTTAAATCAGACAAATCTAATTGTTTATACTTGGATTCGTCATTGAATTTTGAAAGTCTTTCGTACCTCTTCAAAGCATTAACTTTATCTTCATTTGTATTGATTACATTTGTATTGATTACATTTGTATTGGCATCGAAAAGCTTAGTTTGTTTCTCTTTATTCTTGTTATTCTTGTTATTCTTGTTCTCGTTGTCGTTCCCCAAGACACTATCTACCATCTTTCTCGCATTTCGTTCACCAAGAACCCTTCTGAACTCAATTCCTACTTCTGTTTTATAAAAATTTAAAAATTCATCAACTATTTTATCAAAGTCTAATCCTAATCCGAAGTCTGATTTTAACTCTTGGTAACATTTAACAGCTTCTTTCTTTTTATCATAAGAAGATAAAATATCCACCACAAAAGAGACAGCGCTAAAAAAAGACTCCACGTCATTCTCTGTAACTTCCATTGACTTTTTTTTAATCTCATTAGACAATTTTAACATGCCAAGCTTCAATTCTTTCGGCTGTTCTAAACTATCAGGATCTAAGCCCAGCACGTAAGCAACAAATTCTTTAACCTTCGACTTCGTGGCGTTATGATTTTCTTTTTCCCGTTTTTCTTGCTCATGCTTTTTATTTTCTGCCTTCATCTCTTGCAGTGTGAGAACTTCAGGTTTGTCCTGATTGTTCTGAAAATTATCATTCATATAAAATCACTCCTTTAAAACATAAAAAAGCATAATAAATTGTAACTAAAAAACAATTTGTGCACTCCGCACATATGCTACACAGACAGTCTGGATAGTATTCGGTCTATAAAAAACCTTTATAAATAAAAACTAGCATTTTAGAACACTAACCATTACTTTTAATTGTAAAACAAATATTTTTATTTGTCAAATGGCAATTCAAATTCTTTCGTACACATATGTCGGAAAAAATCCACACACAAAACGTAAACTGTAATAAAAATATTAATATAACAGTTCACAATTTTATTGTAGCATTAAATTTTTTTATTTGTCAAGTAGTAAATAAAATTTTTTTGTGAAATTGATTTTTTATCAATAACTTTATTATAGTTTGTGAAAAATAACAATTGCATCTTTTAATCTTTCGTATTCAAATTTCTTTTCAATCACATCAATTTCTTTGTTGCGCAACAATTTAAATAATAAGTTTTGGCGTAAAAAAAAACTCAACTTGGATTTTATTCGGGTTGAGATTTTTTTATTAATTAATCGTCCTTTTGAACGGGGTCAACAATGAATTCTGATATAATGGGTTTCAGTATATAGTCAGGCATCTAGATGTCAAAGATTGTTACGAACTTTGCGCTTGGCTTGAAGCTGACATAGGTGCAGACAACTCTTGTCACGATCGTCATCGTTTAATAATTCAAACATACTATCACCAGGTACCCAGGAAAATTATTACTAGATAGTGTCTACATAAAAAAAATTTAAAAGAATGACAAATACATAAAGATACAACGAACATAATATAGAAGCGATGAAAGCATCGAGCGTTTTAGCGTATCGGATGGCAATATCGTGCCAACGTTTAAAGATTGGGAAAGTATTCTTGATAATATGTAGAAAGCAATAAAGTTTACGGTGAGACCACTGCCTCTTTTCTTAAAAACTCTAAAACCTTTATAATCACGTTGTTCAAGTCTGTTGCGTTTTAGAGAAATAACTGATTTTATGTTTCGTTTCGCTATATAAGACAAGATTTAGTTGGTATCGTAAGCGCGATCAGCGAATAATAATTTTGCGTCGAGATTTTTGAGCAAGTTAATAGCTTTTTTACAATCGGCACGCGTTCCCTCGGTGAAGACAAAACAGTGGTCAAATATTTTTTGTGCAAATCAATAGCGAATTTGGAAAAAATATTTATGGTAATAAGTGCTTGTTCAGAATGGAAATCGCAGCCATTTTTGCGTAAAACTGCGTCCAAAATCCAATGTATACGCCAACCTTTCTCAACCTTCCAATTGCTCACACCTCACTGACAAAAATTTTGTTTCATCTTTTTCAAAGTGTAGCATTTTTATCCTAAATTTTTATGAAACGCAAGTACTTCTTTGTGTAGATAGCATCTAGCAAAAAAAGCTGACACAAAAATCGTGTCAGTTTTCTTGATTGATTATTTTTATTTAACTAAAGCAAAAAATTATTTTGTCGTGTTCACTGAATTTATATTCACAGGAAACGTAAAATATACATCTGGAAACGGTTCATCCGCTAAAGTAAAGTGCCACCATTCTTCTGCAAGAGGTTTGAATCCATGTTTCATCATTGTTTCGCGTAATAACATACGATTTGCATATTGTTCAGTAGTTATATTTTTATAATCCGGATGACTTGATTCTCCAAAATAATCAAATGTTCCACCCATATCAACTTCTTTTTCTGTTGTCATATCAAATAAAGTTAAATCAATTGTACTACCGCGACTATGTCCCGAATGTTCGGCAATATATCCTTGCTCAAACAAAACATTTTTTTCTAAATCTGGATAAAAATATTTTTTCATTCTGGTGTCATTTAAATCCTTGCTCCAATTTACAAAATGCATAACAGCTTTTTGCGGACGATACGCGTCATATATTTTTAATCTATATCCTTTTTCGATAAGTTCGTCGCTAACTTTTTTAAGCGCGTTGGCAGCTTCTTTTGTTATAAGTGCGATTGGTTGCTCATAACCATTTATTCTGTCACCAACAAAGTTGTATGTCGAATAATAACGAATTTCTAATATTGCATCTGGAATTTCTTCGCTCAAAACAACAAAGTCTGAGGAATCATCCGATAATTTAACACCATCTTTATCAGTTATCTTAATATTATGCTTTGAAATTTGATTTTCATTTGATTGCGACGCGCTACAACCAAAAAAAAATATCGATAAAAACGCAATTAACAAAATTACCAATCTTAAATTTTTAGTTTTAGCCATATTAAAACCCCTTTTTTTAATTTATATTTGAAAAATAAAACTTTAGTGCCAACGCGCATTTTATCATGCAATTAAATTTTGACAAACATAAATTTATTTTTTGCGTTTTATATTTTTTTAAGCTCATATCTATTAAAAAATTTGCAATCCCAAAAATAAAATCGATTAATAAATCAAATTGGCAAAAAAAAGCTGACACAAAAATCGTGTCAGTTTTTTGCATACATATCACGCTTTATTTATTACTTTGATTATCAATTAAGTTTGCTTGTCGTCTACCGTTTAATTGATTATTTGATGTTAGTTCGGTTGTTGGTTGGAATGTTAAATTTTTTTGTTTTGATATTTCACTTGTATCAAATTCTTCGTTTTTGTCCTGATTACTTAATGTGTCAATGCGTATTGGATATGGACGTTTATTTCTTTTCTTTTTGTCGTTAGATAAACTCGAAATCAAAAATTTTGAAGTCCAAAAAGCAAAAAATAAAAGTACCGTTGCTATCGCAGGTTTTTCATAGGATGTAAAAATCGGTACAATCCATGAAAGATTTGTAACCATAAATTCTGCTACAACAGGAAACGCTGCTAAAATAATCGCGATTATCGTAATAATTGCCGCCAAAATAGAACCAATCAAGGCAATCCATTTTAAAACTGTTAAAAATTTTATCCAGGGACCATGTTTATTTTGGGTACTTTGGCCCTGAATATTACTATCCTCAAGATTTATATTATTATTTATACTATCATTTATATTCTCTGTATTTATATTACCTGTTAGTTTGTCTTCATTTGTTCGGTCTTCGTTATCCAGGTTACCTAGATTTTTATTCTCAAAATCAATAGTCTCGTTTACTCTATCGTTTGTTGTTTTATTGGGATCAGATTGATCGGTGTTGTCTTTAATCACATTTTGAAGCTGGAGTTTTTCATTTCCTGAATTGCTTGTATTTTCTTCTTTAATATCTTCTTTAGTATTTTTTTGATCTAAAATTTGATTTGGATTAGAATTTTGGTCTTTGAGGTTTTCGTCGTTGTTTTCATTGAGTAAAATATCGTTATTATTAAAAATAATCGGTTGACTTGATTTCTCTTTCATTTCATTTTCTATTTGTTTTTTTTCGGTTTTGACCCACTTATTGTTTTTGTATTCATAGTCGAGCTTATTGTCACCAACATATTTTTTTATGTCACTATTCAACAGATTTTCCAATTCTTTTGCTTGATTTTTAAGTGTTTGTTCATCAAATTTAACTTCTTTATAAAAACGACCTTTAAGAAATTCCGACTGGAATGATAATATCATCGCATATGCTGCATTAGGCACAAGATCAAAACTATAATTATCTTCTTTACCAACAACATCATCTATTAAGTTATCACTTAATTTAAACAAAACTTGATTCTCAGTTTTATGTTTTGTAATTTTTTCGTTCACAAACTTGCTAAAACTCTCTGCTAATTCTTTTATTTTCGCCTGTCGCTTTTCTCTGACAATCTGTTGAATTTTTTGCATATGGTCATTCGATATATTCAAATCGAATTCATAAGACACTGATTTTTTATTTTTGTCTTCATAATACGCTAATTTTTTATCTTTGGCATAAGATTTCAGTATATTGGTACTAAATTGTTTAGTTGCTTCTGCGACATTATTTTCATTGTCTCTATTATCATCGAAATTTACTTGCGTAAAGTTGTAAGTTATATCTTTATCTTGATTGTAAGCTAAAGTCAATTTTCCACCAATCCAATCATATGTTACATTTTCACCATTACTTAAATTATTGATAACTTGATCCATATATTTATTAAAATCTTCTTGGGTTTGTTTTTTATTTTCTTGATAACTATCTGTTTTTACATAAATTTGGTCAACATTGTTACCATCCTTATTTTTTGTTTTTGCAGTTTCTGATGAAATATAAATATCATTTTCAACTAATAAATCAGATAACTTTTTTGCATATCCATTTTGATTTTGTGCAGCTCTTTCAAAAATTGTTTTTGTTGAAATAAATTCTGCACATGAGAAACCTACTTCACCATTTTCACAAGTCTTTAAGTTAGCCAATGTAATCCAAAGATTTTTACAAAATCCATCTGGAGAAAATGCATTCTGTACGGCTATTTTCTTTGCTTCTTTATCTTGTGCCTGTTTATAACCTTCTGACCGAACAATTATAAAATAAATAAGTTTATATAAGTCCTCGACCTCATCGTTTTCATCTCCGGCTGTATATGTTCCACACGTTTCATATTTTTTGTTTTCGTTTTTATTTTTTGACGAAATTAAGAAACTACACAAGTATGAAAAACAACCCTTATACGTTGCAAAATGGCTTATAATATCAACAAATTTATCCGGCATATAACAATTATTTTGTAGATTTTCTATTAGTTTCAAAGCATCGTTGAAGAAATTCAAAAATGTAATGCCATCTTTTGTAACGCTATGTTCCAAAACTTTTTTAAAAATCTCTGATGTAAAATCATTTTGTTTAATAGCCATCAAAAAACGTACCGTCACAGCTGGAGGTATATTTTTTTCCCCATAATTTTTTTCTAATTCTTCCAATTTGCTATCAAGATTACTAGAATCAATAGAATTGGAACGATAATAAGCTCTGTTGATGTTGTCGTTTTCTTTGTTGTCGTTTTCTTTGTCGTCGTTTTTTTTGTTGTCGTTTTCTTTGTCGTCG
>CAMKTI010000079.1 GCA_946415665.1 uncultured Clostridia bacterium | reverse complement strand
TCTTCGACCATCTACTAAATTTCATATAAATTGTGTGCCAGTTTTCATATTTTTTTGGTAACGTTCTCCATTTGTAACCATTTTTTACTATGTAAAGCATTGCACATATGAATTTGTAGTTTGGTATCCTCGCCGGTTTGCTTGCTATCGGTATCAATTCCTCTAGTTTTTTATATTGTATTTTTGTAAATTTCATATCTCCATCTTATCACTTTTTTCTTTTTGCTCAACCTATTTTCGATTTTTATTTTATGTGAATGCTACCTAGTTTTGCTTTTTAGTAATAAAATCAAGCTTATGAAAATTTTATTTTTTACTTGACAAACAATAATTTAGTGATTATACTTATAGTAAATGGTGGTTTTTTTATCACCAAAAATTTCGGTATTAGGAGTTGGATTTACATTATGGAGATAAAAAATAAAGAAAGTGAACTCGTGTTTTATTTTGTTGACGTCCAAACAAAACAAACAAAAGAAAATAAAAAGGATAACGAGCAACAAATTGAACAAAAGAAAAAAAATAATATTCCTATGAAAGAGTACACTGACGATAGTTTGAATAAGCTTGTATATGATATCTTTCATGTGCGTGAAAAATACGGCAAATACGAGAAAGGGAATAGATACTATGTAATAAATGATTTGCAAATGAATCTAATTATTAATGAGGTTGAGTGGCACGGAGAATTTAATGAATACATTTTAAAAAAAAAAGTTAAATTGCAAAGCAGAGAAGTTTTACTCTTATATCAAGTGTTTGTGACAAGAATTTTATATATGATATTGATAAATCACAATGATAATTTGGCTGATTATGTAAAAACAAATGATTTAAAGTTAAAATTTAATGTTTTGTGTAACGAATTTGTTAAATCAATTCCTGATTTTGAAACAAATGAAAATGCATTAAATTTTTTGTTTGATAAAATACTGGATACAGAAAATTGTGTAGATGAAAATAAAAATGACAATGATATTAATGATATTAATGATATTAATGAAATGAAACACGAAATTTTAAGTTGTGTAAAAAACTTATTGGAAAATGAAAATGATGATAGCAAAGAAAGTTATGAGTTTGAACTTTGTAGCAATGATAAAAATAAAGAGGTAAAAACAAGTTCATGTCGTATTACCGGTGATGGAAATAAAGATGAAAATAAAAATAATGATGATGATGAATTGGAACTTAACATAGGAATCGAAAAAACAAAATGGCAAAAAGATCTAGGCAAGAAAATTTCTTTAAGACAAACAGAAAAAATTAAAATGCAAAATGACATCGATTACAATAAGTTGAAACCGATAGGTGATTTGCTTAAAAATAATAAAAATCATCCTGATGAAATATGTAAAAATAAGTGGGGGAAAGGAAAAAAAATCAATGACAAAACGCCGATTTCATATAGAATGCTTCTTCCATATTTAGATAAAAAAAACGAAAATGCTGATACAAATTTTGAAGCTATTTTAAATTATTACATTGAGAATAAATGGCAAAGTAAATATTTAAATTCAATTATAAAAGTTGGAATTCTTTCTTTTAAGGAAATATTTATGCCCAACTCTGTGTTAAAAGAATATTGGACAAAAGATAAAAAACAAGATAAAGAATCTTATGATTGGTCGGAAGGACCGAAAGATAATTTTGAAGAGTTGATTAAGAATCTGAACAAAAAGGATTTTTGCATTAGCTATCGGAATTTCGGAATATTTAAATATAAAGATGAAGAAGATGGAAACTTATATACCTATCATCTTGTTTTAGAAAATCTTGGTGATTTTTGTGAAACAGAACAGATAGTTAATAATTATGAATATGATGATCAATATAAAAAATTGACACATGAAATAAAGGTAAAGTCGGAGTATGAAAATGATTTTAAAAACATAAAGATAAAACCAAATACTTTTAGTAGAATAACATTAATTACGTCTTTAGCTAATCTTCTGGTAAATTGGCATTATGAAGAAAAATACCAAAAAGATATTTTGAATCAACTGTATTACCAATGTCTGAAACTTATTCCGATTGAGCAATTGTTAAAAACAAAAATATATGATAATACGAAAATAAAGTATCTCTGCGATTTTGATATGTTAAATGACATAAACGACAAATGTGAAAATATAGAGCAAATGACAAAACAGATAATGAAAGAAGCTATGATAAAAAATGATGCAATAAAAATGGACACAAATAACAAACTTAATTGTTTTGGTAAATTGGATAAAAAAGATCAGGATGATTATATAAAAAAAGACTACAACTATTATAATATTTTTGAAGGAAATAACTTATTTGAGATCATGTCCAAAAAATTAAAAGATGAAACGATTGAAATAAGACCAGACAACCATGAAGTTATAAAAACAATCTTTAAGACTTTTAAATATAAATTTAATGGCTACGAAGTTAATGAAAATGAAAAGTATTATTTTAGTCAGTGTTGTGATTTAGTAAAAGAGCTTTGTGCAAAGTACAAAGACGAAAAAGAATTTATAACTTATGAATTGTTTGGAACTATGTTAGATCATTTAAATTGGTTTGGTTTGAATATAAGGGATTACGCAAAAATATTATTTCAACTGGATGATTCATCAGATAATAAAAATTATAAATTTACAACCGATCAAGAAATTGGTTTTTTGAAATTATTGATCGATAAATCAAGGGACGAAAATGAGAAAGGCAAAGATAACCCAGAAATCCGAATCCAAATTGAAGACGTTTTTAGAATTATGATTCAACAAAATACCTCAGTCAAATTGGATCAAAAAGTAATCGATTTTTTGTTTTTAAATATTAATGATGCCAAATGTTTGGATAGTTTGCTGTCCATAATATATTATAAACAATATAATCTTAGTTTAAGTCTCAATGTTGTTAAACGAATGTTCGATTTGTTTATCAATGACAAAAATTTACAAGATGATATGAGACGATCGTATTTGCAAGCTCTTGCAGAAGATATCATTTTAAATAACAAAATAAATTTTATTTCTGATGATAAAAAACAGGATGATGAGATAAAAGACGCAAAAGAAAAACAAAGACAAATTAGATTAAATTTTATTAAGACGTATCTTAAAAAAATCAAAGGAAATAAAAAATTGATTAGTAATGGTACTTTAAATGCGTTCTTTAAATATTTTGACGACAGTCTTGAGATAAAAAAACAAATAGCAAATTCGATGAAAGAATATGGTTTGAAAATCGAAAAAGAAAACATGTTTCTTATTTTCCGTGAAACTAAACGAGAGGATTCCGTTGAGATAAAAAAAATTCTGCTTAAAGGATCACTTCGGTTTGGGAAAACAGGATATATACCAAAAAGTACGTTGTTTGAAAGTAAAAATTATAAACGTAGTAATAGCTTCAATGAGAAGCAATATTTTTGTAACTATAATAACAGTTGTCTGATTTATGATGATTATGAGTGCAATTATAACATAGACCGTTCTATTGTTAAAGATGATTATGATCAAATTTGTCGTAAATTTTTTTTACTAGATTTGTATGAAAATAATAATAAAGTTGTTATTAATAAGCCACGAAGTGAGAATAGCAGAGAAGAAAACATTCCGCCGGCAAATTTGACTCAACAAGAAAGCTTTTTTAATTGGAGTATTTATTTTGCAATCGCTTTGATTGTTGCCATAGTTATATTAACTTTTGTATTTAAAGAGCCATGTATTTTATTTGCTTTATTAGCACCAATAATTATTTTTGTATATCGTCGTTATATTCAAAGATGTAAAAAGAATAATCCTAAACAAGAGAAACCAAATGTAAAAACAAATGATAAAGACGGAAAAACAAGTTTGCTAGACAAAACACAAAACATGAATTTAATGGTGAATAAACAAGTCGAAAAAATAATTTTGGATGGGAACACAAATTCTAAAGGTTATATCGATAACTTAAATCAAAATTGATTCCAATAAAATTTGTCATCAGAAAATAAAAGACCGTGATTTTATTAATCGGTCTTTTTTTTACGTTTAAATTAATTATTTCTTTCACTTTGGATTTTTATACGAATATAAAATTTTTGTTTCAAAATTTATTTTTTTAATACCATTTACGTCAAATTTTTGCTATTATTAAAGCTGTTTTTTGAAGGAGGTAAAAATAAAATATGGAGAAAAAAATTTGGTTTAATGTTTAGATTAATAATTTCTGTTGCAACCTTGACATCGTATTGAAGAACTTATACTATCGGTGAAAATGTAAAAAGCGATAATTTTGGATTTATATATTTAAGTGTTATAATATGAATTAGTTTGGATATTACTTTATTGATTAGTGAAATTTTTGATATATGCAAGGGAGAGCATAAAAATGGAAGACAAAAAAAATAGTTTTGTATTTTACTTGTTTAATATACTTAACGATACAGGCAAAAGAAGAACTCGAGGAATAGCTTTTAGATTGAAACATAAAACACCAGAAATACAAAATCAATGCAGAAAAGGTAAAAAAGAATTAAAGGATCTTATTGATAACAGTGTATCTGATGATTTAAATAAATTGTCACACGATATTTTTTATGTGAATGAACAATATGAAGAATCTGATACTGTTTACACTGCGATAAATCTCTCCCAAAAAAATCAGATTGAAACTAAATTTTACAAGGCGACAAGATATAATCGGGATATTTGCGGGCAAGAAATTGATTTAAAAAACGAAAGAGTTCTACTTATATACCAGGTATTTGTAGTAAAAATTTTATATGTGATATACATAAATAATTGTGATGAACTTGAAAATTATATAAAGAAAAATGATCTAAAGAGAAAATTTGATGTTTTGTATAAGGAATTTTTAAAAGCGATTTTTGGCTTTAAAACAAAAGATGATGTATTAAATTTTTTATTTAAGAAAATGTTGAACACAGAACACAAAGACACGTCAAATGAAATTGATACGATGAAGCAAGAAATTTCTGGTTGTGTAGATTTACTATTGGGGTGTAATGAAAAGAGATTTTTTGTAATTTCTGACAAGGTGAAAGCAGAAAATATGCAACCTGATAAGAAAAGAAAATATATTGTTGTAAATTGGGGCAAAGATATAGGTAAAACAATTTCTTTAAGACAAATAAAAGATGTTAGCAATGTCATAGAAAAAAGTGATAATCAAAAATTTGGTAAAACAAAAGATGAAATAGAAAATGAATTGTTGTTTTCGCATAAAACTCTTCTTTCACGTTTGGACAAGACGAACAAAAATACCGACGAAAATCTTGTTGCTCTGGTAGAGTATTATTTTAATCTGATGGACAATCAAGACGAAAAGAATATATTTGAAGAAGAATTGAAATACTTGGAAAATGTAATAAGAAATGAAGTTTGTTCTTTGAAAGAAAGATTTATTGTTAACAATGTATTAAAAGAACCTTGGTCAACTGACGAATCATGCGAGTTTGATAATTTTCTGCAGCAATTATGCGATTCCAAATTTATAACTTGTGACTGTTTAGGAATGTTTAAATACAAAGATAAAGACGGTAATTTGTATACTCATAATTTTGTTTTGAAAAATCTGAGCTATTTTTTTACAAATTTACATTCTGGAAAAAAGGAAATAGATATAAGCAAATTAAAAATAAAACCCGAGTATGAAAACGATTTTAAAAATATCAAAATAAAATCATATAATTATTATCGTAGTTATTCGAACATAGAAAGAAAAGAAATGTTGGAGCCAATTTTTCTAGCTTGTAAAGATAGTTTTCGTGATGAAATTGTGGAGGAAGCATTTTACTCGTACTTGAAATTTATTCCGATTGAACAATTACTGAAAACAAATGCACATGATAATTATGAGAATGAAGAAGATCGAAGATATCTTTTGGATTTTGACCGACTAAATGACATAAATGATGAGATGAATAACATAGAAAAAATGGTATCGAAGATTATGACAGAAGCCACTATAAAAAATTTTGGGAACGATGACGAGTTAACAAACCATGTCTTTAGTAAAAGCAAATTATTTGAGATTGTATGTGAAAAATTAAAAGATGGGACGATTTCTATAAGATCTAACAACCATATAGTTATAAAAGAAATTTTTAGAGAGTTTAGTTTTGAGTTTGGTCCTCGCAAGATAATAGAATATGTAATATCAAATCCTTGCGAGTATGAAAAATATTTTGCTATGTGTTGCAATTTAGTTAAAAAACTTTGTGTTAAGTATCAAGATGAATCAGAATTTATAAGCTATCAATTGTTTAAAACAATGCTAGATTGTGATAGACTTGGTCGTTTTCGCAACATATTAAATCAAGATAGTGCAAAAATAGTATTTCAATTAGACGAATCTCAAAGTTATAAATTTACTGCCAAGCAACAAATTGGTTTTTTGAGAATATGTACAGATAAGACGAATAGCGCGTGCGAAGAATCTGACGGTGAAGAAAGAAAAATAATGATTTGTTTGACTAAGAAAATTTTGGGGTTCATGCTTGAGCAACATAAAAAAACTCCGTTAAATCAAAAAACACTCGATTATTTGTTTTTAAATATTAGCGATGTCACTTGTTTGAGTGAGCTAATTGATAATATAGATGACCATAAATTCAATTTTAACTTAGGGTTGAACGTTGTCGAAGGGATTCTCAATGCGTTTATCGATAATCAAAATGAAAACGACTCTCAAAAAGAAAAGCATTTGTGTAAATTTATGAACTGTATGATTTTAAATAACAACATAAATTTTATTTCTAGCGATCAAAAACAAAATGATGAGATAAAAAATGCGCAAGAAGACCACAGAACAATTAGATTAAATTTTATTGAGATGTATTTTAAAAAAATCGACAGAAATAAAAAATTGATTAGCAGTGGTATTTTAAATTCTATTTTCAAATATTTTGACTATAGCCTTAAAACAAAAAAAAAAATAGCAAACTTAGTAATGAATTCGGGATTAAAATTTACAAAGTATGATATTTTGGAAGTTCTAAACAAAACCAAAGGAAAAGATAAAGCTGAGCTAAAAAAAATTTTTGGTGTTGAAATGTATTTTAAATCTGATGATGAACGATTTGAGGTTGAGTTTATAAATTCTGATGCTGATGAAGATAAGCGAAGCTGCAAATCTCCGTGCTGTGATTATGGCAAGTTGTTGTTGAAAACTAAGGATATCAATCAACAAAATATAAGTGACAATGCAAATCCAGCTTTAAACGGCAAAGATAGTGGTAAAATTTCTACCCACGAAATAAAAATTACTGATTCAAAAAATGATAATGGCAAAAAAGGAAATATTCCGCCGGCAAATTCAGCTCAACAAGAAAGCTTTTTTAATTGGAGTATTTATTTTGCAATCGCTTTGGTTGTTTTTATAGTGATCTTGTTTTTTGTATGCAAAAATCCATTTATTTTATTTGCTTTATTAGCACCAATAATTATTTTTGTATATCGTTATATTCAAAGATGTAAAAAAAATAATCCTGAACGAGAGAAACCAAATTTAAAAACAAATGAGAAAGGCGAAAAAACAAGTTTGGTAGACAGAACACAAAATAAACAAAATCAAGACAAAGAAATAATTTTGGATGAGAAGCGAGCTTCTAAAGGTTATATCGATAACTTAAGTAAAAATTAATTCGAATAAAATTTGTCATCAGAAAATAAAATACCGTGATTTTATTAATCGGTCTTTTTTTTGCGTTTGAATTAGATAGCGTTCACATAAAGAGCAAAAAGAAAAAATTGATAAGATAAAGATATTAGACTTACAAAAATACAATATAAAAAGCTAGAGGGATTAATGTCGATAGCGAGGAAACCGGCGAAGATATCGAACTACGAATTCATGTGTGCAATGCTTTACATAATAGAAAATTGTTGCAAATGGAGGGCGTTACCAAAAAAATACGGAAACTGGCACACAATTTATATGAGATTTAGTAGATGGTCGAAGAACGGTACGATTGCCAAAAGCTATTG
>CAMKTI010000078.1 GCA_946415665.1 uncultured Clostridia bacterium | reverse complement strand
CTTTAGACATATTATCGAGAATACTTTCCCAATTTTTAAATATTGGCACGGCATTACCACCAGATACGCTAAAACTATCGATGGTTTCATCGCTTCTATTTGTGTTCGTTTTATCTTTATGTATTTGTCATTCTTTTAAATTCTTTCTATGTAAACACTATCTAGCAAAATACCACTTTTTTACTTCGACTGATTTTATTTTACTTTCCCAGAAATATTTGATTAACAAAAAAAAATACTCCCGCACTTCTTCCAACACAGAAGCATCTGTTTGTACGTAAAATGAGCTAGGCGAGATTTGAACTCGCGACCCCTTGATTAAAAGTCAAGTGCTCTACCGACTGAGCTACTAGCTCGCAAAAACAACAAACGACGAGCAAATAGTTAAATCCGAACCCGTGATCCTCCGATTCCAAACTAAACGCGACAACCAAGCTGCACCACACCTTGCCGCGTTTTAAAACCAAAACCACTCGGTTTTTACTCTAACAAGTAAAATTTTATTTGTCAATAGCAAACTAAATTTTTTTTTAGAAAAAATATATTTAGGAACAAAAACTAACGCTGAAAATACATTTTTTTAATTCTTTTGATTTATTTTAGGGTGCAAGAATAACAAAAAAGATTATTTTTTATTTATATTTAATTTAAATCATTTTTTTTATTTTCCGAGTATATAGGTTCATTTTCTGTGTTTTTGGCCCGGGAATCTTCAAATCCGTTTGGTATATATTGTCCGTTTGGATTTGGAACTTTAACACGTGTTTTCTGAAAATAATTTTTAGTAAAATAAACCAAATGATAAACGAAAAAACAAAAAGAAACGCAAATCGACGAATCCGTGAGAGATGCGACTGTTACAAAAGGAATAACTCCGAATGCAACCAAAAAAACAAGAATGACAGCTGAAACAGTTCCGCTTATATACATATGTCTATAGATAGAAAACTTCGTTATTTTCATAATTTTTTCTTTTAAACGCAAAGTTGGGAACACAAAATAAAACAGAACGAATAAGCAAAATTCCAAGACAGCTTCCCAAAGCAAGATTAAATTGTAATATGAAAGTAAAAATTCTAAGAAGCAAAACTGTAATACCGCACGCTAGTAAGGAAACGCCACGAACAATATCATCAGTGCTATTTTAATTCATATAACATATTCCCGGATAAAGAATCGCTGTTCCAAAGCCACACCATATAGGATATGACATAGCACTAAAATATATCATAGCAAATGCCGCTATAAATAATAATACCACCCCTCCCATTATTGAAAAAATTATATAGATATGACAATTATTACTCATTCCGCGATTATTATCGTTCCCATTGCTACCTGACAGAATAAAATTCCTCACCGATAACATCTCTCAATCTAACTATACATCTTTGAAACAACAAAGCCAATTTGCACTTTAACATAAATGTTTTTTTATATCAATATTTTTTTAAGTGACACCTTAATAAAAATAAAAAATGACAAAAAATAAATTAGATAATTTGAATGTAACAAAAAAGAAAAGATATTTCAAGAACATCGAGGATACTAAATTATATTTTTATCTTTTGAATTTGATTTTCAATAATGATTCTATAAATGCTGTTTAATTTAACTTTTAAACACGATTTCATATTTCTTGCTTCGATAAAGATCAATATAGAAAAGAGTGATAAAATAGGGAAATTAAACTAACAAAAACACAATATAAAAAGATTACTGAAAGGTTGAAAGGTACACGTGTTCAACAACCAAGCATTCCAAAAAACAAAGTTGCAAACTACACAGCAGAAAAAAAGTAAAACGAATTACTTAAATCAAATAACGGCACTGAAATCCAAAAAAACAAATAGATATCTAAAATTTAATGTTTTAGTTTTGTTTGAATTATTAATTTATAACTTAAATAAAAAAATAAAACCCGTGATAAAAAAATATCGCGGGCTATTTTTTCGTTAGGAATAATATTTATATAAGAAAAATATAATTTGATTGAAGAATATACAAGGAGAATTTTAAAATGCCTGATGAAAATCAAAAACACTGTGTGAGATTGGAACAACGTGAAAATATTTTTATAACAGGAGTAAATGATGTAATTTCGTTTAATGAAGATATGATTGTGATCGATACACAAATGGGAGTTTTGGTTATCGGAGGGCAAAATTTGCACGTAAATAAATTGAATCTTGATGATGGTGAATTATGTGTTGACGGCGAAATAAATTCTTTGAGCTATGAAAATGAAAACGGTTTGAATAAAAGTAAAACTTCATTTTTTAGCAGAATATTTAAATAGGATTAAAAAAAATGATATTGTCTGTTAGCAATCAAGTTAAATTGTTTTTTTTAATGGTTTTAAGCGGATTATTAATTGGCTTTTTATATGATTTATTAAGATTGGGCAGAAAAATAATTAAGCATAAGGATTTTTTTGTGCAAGTGGAAGATTTTTTGTTTTGGATAATTATTTCGGGCGGAATATTTTTATTAATACTCAGAAAAAATTTTGGGCAAATAAGATTTTTTTGTATAGGCGGAATATTTTTTGGCTTGTTTTTTTATTGGGTTGTATTCAGCGCATTTGTATTAAAAATGTTGTTTTGTATCAGTGATTTTTTTATAAGAATTTTTTTTACCATGATAAAAATATTTTTTTTTCCTGTTAGGATGTTATTAAATATTTTTAAGCCATTTTTTTTTATTATAAGAAAATTTTTTTTTGGTTGGTATATGTTTATAAAAAAATATTTTTATGCACGTAATAAAAGGTCGAAATTAAAATTAAAAAGACTGATAGATAGTTTAAAAATTATGTTTAAAAAAATTTAAAAGATAAAGGTCGGATTATTTTCGATTTTTTTTTGTTTGTTATAATAAACACTGCATAAATAAAATTATTTTTTTGGCGGTGTGTATTTTTGTTTGTGAAAAAAAAAGTTAGAGATAAAAATCCAGTAAAAAATGAATTTATGCCATTGTTTTTGTGCTTTATAATTTTAGCGTTTGCATTAATAAATTATTTTGAGTATAAAAATTATGCAAAAATGGATTTAGAAGCAAAAAAAATTATGTATGATATAAAAAAAGAAAAAAATAAAAAAAGGGAGTTGGAAAAACAAATGAATCTTTGTCAGGCAAAGAATTATATTGAAAAAAGAGCCAGACGTGAGCTTGGATTTATAAAATCCGATGAAATTGTTTTTTATATGGAGAATGGTTTGGAAAAAAATAATAAAATTAAAAGTAACGGAGATAGTTAAAAATGAAACTTCAAGAAGAAATTAGATTAAAAGCACCTGCGAAAATAGATTTGGGATTAAACGTTTTTTGGAATAAAAAAATAGAAAAATATGATACGTTTGGAATAATGCAGAGCATTGCGATCTTTGATGATGTTATAATTAGAAGAGCAGGTCTGTCTGGATTTAAAATTTTTTGCAATGATAAGACGCTCGAAAAAAATAAAAGCGGGTTTATTTATGAGTTTATAAAAAAAATGATTGAAGAGTATGAAATAAATTGCGGAATGGTAATAAAAATTTTTAGGCGTATTCCGAAAGAAATTGATTTAGGAGAAGAAGCGAGTATTTGTGTTGCGATTTTAAAAGGTTTGGCTAAATTATTTGATTTGCGAATGAGCAAATATCAGGCATTACAATTATGTTCGAAATATGGACGAGATATGGTTTTTTGTTTTTTGAATGGAACTGTTTTTATTAATAGCAACGGTGGATTCAAACATTTATTGGCATTGCCCAGAGTTTTTGTTTTACTTGTAAAAATGGATTTTGATTTTTCACAGGATGATATTTTTAATGAATTAAATTCGAAAAAAATAAGTTTTTATAGTGAAAGAGCAAATAAGTTAATTTATGCAATTAATAATCATAAATTGAAATTGATATCGAGAAATTTGTATAATGAACTTGAAACATTTATTTGCTGTTTGGAACCAAAAATAAAAGAAATAAAAAATTTTATTTTGCAGAATAATGCGCTTGGAGTGAATTTAAATAGATTTGGAAAGTGTATGTTTGGTTTTTACAGTGATTTTGACAAAGCGCAGAAAACAGGGGAAAAACTAGAGCAAAATTTTTCAGGGACGAAATGTCTAGTCACAAAAACTATACACAGCGAATAATTTTGTTTCGAGTAATAAAAAAATAAATTATTAAAAGGGTGGATTTAGTGTATAAAAGTTTTTTGAAGTTTATTTGTTTTGTGCTGTGTGTGAGTTTATTTTTTATAAATAATTTATTTACAGTACATGCGGCTGGCGAGCATACGCTTAAAAATTTATTAAAAACAGCATTTAAGCCCGTCGGGAAGGTTTTATATGTTTATGGCGGCGGTTGGAATCAAGAAGATATTGGAGCAGGAAGGCCGGCGAAAACGATTGGATTGTATCCGTTGTGGCAAAAATTTTATGACTCGCAAAATCATAATTATGATTATGAAGTTTATGATTATGAAAAAAGTAAAATTGTGATTTATTGGGGACTTGATTGCACAGGATATATGGGTTGGGTTTTATATAATTATTTAGAAAGTGAAAGCGAGACTGATGATGATTTAAAAGAAGGATATGTTTTTAAATCCTCACAGATGGCGGATAAACTTGCTGAACTAGGATTTGGAAATGTTACGGATTGTAAAAAAGTTTGTGAAGATCAAGATTTTAAACCCGGAGATATAATGGCATCAAAAACTAAATGTCATGTTTATATGGTTCTGGGAAAGTGTTCTGACGGAAGCGTTTTGTTTGTGCACTCGAGTCCACCAGGAGTAAGTATTTGCGGAACTGTCGATAAAAATAATAATTTAAACAGCGAAGCAATAAAACTGGCGGAAGAATATATGACGAAATATTGTCCTGATTATCAAAAAAAGTTTCCTAAGAGAAGTAAACCAAGTCTTTATTTAACTGAATTTGATAGATTTAGATTTAATGATAAAAATATGTCTGATCCGGATGGTTATTATAATAAATCGCCAAAAGAAATATTGAAAGATTTGTTTGCGGAGACGGAATAATTTTTGTAAAAAAAAAAATATCGCAGTGCCGAAATTGGCACGCGATTTTTTTTGTTTGAAATAAAATTTAAAATTTATCTAAAATCTTGTTTAGTTGTTCCTAAAATGTGACAAGTACTTAACTGTTTTGTATTAATGTTTTTTGTTGCTGTTATTGAAATTATATTTTAGCTCTCGATTTTTAAAAGAAAGTTTACTATTGGGCGGAACAGAACTTGTAACAAATACATTCCCACCGATGGTAGAGTTTTTACCTACAATAGTTTTCCCGCCTAAAATAGACGCTCCAGAATAAATCGTAACATTATCACATATAGTTGGATGACGTTTGATACCTTGTAATTTTTGCCCTCCCTTGGTTGATAACGCACCAATTGTAACATTTTGGTAAATTTTTACATTATTTCCAATTACACTTGTTTCGCCGATAACTATACCGGTTCCATGATCAATACAAAAATATTCACCGATAGTTACCCCAGGATGAATGTCAATTCCTGTCATGTTATGAGCATACTCTGTCATTATCCTTGGTATCAATGGAACATTTAGTAAATATAGCTCATGCGCTACTCTGTACACAGAAATTGCAAATAAACCAGGATATGCGTATATAATTTCACTTTTGCTATATGCAGCAGGATCATTATTAAAAATAGCATCTATATCGGTATCCAAATATTTACGGATTTTCGGAATTTTATTTAGAAAATCAATTACTATTTGTTCTGATTTAACATTCCTTTTTCTATCAAACTTAATATTATCTTTACAAAAATTTAAAGCTATGCTCACTTGCTCATTTAGATTATAAAAAATATCCCTCAGCAAAATAGCAACATTATTTATAGTATTGTACATTTGATCATCACCATTTTTTTCATAGTAGCCCGGATAAATTACCATTTTTATTTTTTTAACTATTTCTATAATAATACTCCTATCGATATGTTCAATAGGTACTTCATCAATTGCTCTCTTTTTGCAATAGTCATTTACTAGCAGGTTCGCTAGAGCATTAATTTTCTCATTTGCATAATTATCTTCCATTTTAAAGTTCCTCCACAGTGTTAAATTTTTTCTTATCTAATATTTTAAATCACTAAAATAAAATCGAATGGTTCAATTAATACAATATTATATTCAAATAATAGCAATTAATCATCAAAAAGTAGATTTTTAGACAAACATTTCAGTAGACAGATACCTTTCACCATTATCTGGGAAAATAGTTACAATACGTTTTCCTGTATTATCAGAACATTTAGCAAGTTGGGTCGCTGCAAATAAATTTGCTCCGGATGAAATACCAACCAAAATCCCTTCGATTTTAGCAATTGCTTTTCCGGACTTAAAAGCATCTTCATTTGACACAGTAATAATTTCATCATAAACACTTGTATCTAGCGTCTCTGGAATAAATCCGGCTCCAATGCCTTGAATTTTATGTGAGCCTGAAAATCCTTTTGACAGCATTGGTGATGACGTTGGCTCAACAGCAATGATTTTTATACTTGGCTTCTTTGACTTTAAATATTTTCCAACACCTGAGATGGTTCCACCTGTTCCAACACCAGCAATAAAAATATCAATTTTTCCACCGGTATCCTCCCATATTTCCGGACCGGTTGTTTCAAAATGTATAGTTGGATTTGCATTATTTTTAAACTGATTGAGGATAAAACTATTTTTATATTTATTTTTGAGTTCATCTGCTTTAGCTATAGCTCCATTCATTCCCTTTTTGCCATCAGTTAAAACTACTTTAGCTCCATAAGCTTTTAATAAATTTCTTCGTTCGATAGACATTGTTTCAGGCATAACAATAATCAATTTATAGTTTCTGATTGCACAAATCATAGCCAATGCTATTCCAGTATTTCCTGAAGTTGCTTCAATTAAGACTGAGTCATTTTTTATAAGTCCTTTTTTTTCGACTATGTCAATCATCGCTTTTGCAATTCTGTCCTTAACTGATCCTGCAGGATTAAAACCTTCTAGTTTGGCAATTATCTCCGCTTTGAGTAAATGTTTTTCCCTCCACTTATTCAGATTAACTAATGGAGTTTTTCCGACAAGTTCATCAACTTGATTAAAAATTTGCATATACAAAACCTCCGTGATAGCGATTGTGAATTCAATAATACCGCTGCACCACAGCTGAGGCAGCGGCTCTAAAGTAAATTTTAGTTGAAAAAAATTTTTGTCAAATAAAACCGAATGAAATTAAACGAGAAAGTTATGCGTTTTATTTTAACGGGTTTTTTCAATCGCAACATCATTTAATAGATTCTGCTTTTCAGCTTAGTATCTCAAATAATTTTTTCCACATACATTTTCTTTGCTATCGAATAAATCTTTGATGAACCGTACCCCGCTTGCCATAATCTGGCGATAAATTCCTCCACAGAGACCCCGTTTTAAGCATCTAAACAACTGCATTGATAAACTTCCAATTGTCTTTGGCTATGCCTCTATGTTGCCAACAAGACTGGCCTGTAAAGCGTGGTTTTATTAGCTTCCACTCTGCGTCACTTATATTAAATCTATGATACGTTTTTTTTCCGTTTTTATTTTGCTCCTGTTTTTTATTTTTCTCAATTATACTTTACTTTTATTTATTGTTTCTAATTTCTTTTCACCTTTGTTTCCAGATTTATATTTATATTTCAACAAAAGATTGCCCCAATTTTTTTCTCCATCAAGTCCATCTTCATGATAATTTTCTGTCAGACTAAAAGTTCCGAACAAATGACTTGCTCCTAAAAAAACAAACGCCTCAAAAATTCCAAGTACCACTATTCCCCACGCTAAAATTACTGTCGCAATTAAAACGGTAAAAGTTATTCCAATAGCAAAATACGAAAGCACCAATATTTTCTCGGTTCTAACTAGGTAGCGTTCACATAAAATAAAAATAGATTGAACAAAAAGGAAAGTGATA
>CAMKTI010000077.1 GCA_946415665.1 uncultured Clostridia bacterium | reverse complement strand
TAATCCAAAAACTCCAGTCACGCCAAGTACTGGTAACACAATTCCTACCAAAATTCCAATTCCGGAAAAAACCAATTTTACGGATACAATACTATTAAGCTCCGTATCAGTAATCAGGCCGATGATACTCTCGTATTGCTTGTAATAATAATTATGATCATTAGACCAACTATTTGTAGTTAAAAAACGACTTGCACTGATAAAAATAAGCATGGAACAAATTCCAATTCCTACAGCCCCAAATGGCAAAATTCCAAGCGAAATCAAAACAGTTAAGGTGATCCCGCCAAAAAATAACACAGGTTCCAACAATTCTTCGACTCTGGTTCTAAATCTAATCCAATCGGTCGATTTAATTAAAATTCCGACAATTGGGACAACGATAGCAGCAACAGCCGCTGGCACGCCAAAAGCTAAAACGGACGGCCAAGTCAAAATTCCTGCAAATCCTAAAAATAAAAACGTCGCGGCAGCTAACATTCCAACAACTGCTACATATGATATCCAAACTCCTCGCTGAAAACCTTCTTTTTCTCCATCAAAAAGCTCATTACCAGCAAAATTAGTAAACCAAATCAAAGATGAAACGATAGATGGTATTCCAAGACCGATCCCTAAACCTAATCCCATTATTCCTATGCCGCCCAAAACTATAAGCGAAATTCCGCCGAGCAGAAAAATTGGTGGTAAAACCACACATTTCAAAAGACATATAATGTTTAATACGGTACTATCTTCCTTATCCTTAAACCAAGGATTACATCCATCATTTTTGTAATAGTCTGGTGTCCAACTCGCAGTTCCAAAAGCATGACTTGCTCCTAAAAAAACGAGCGTTGCGCAAATTCCAAGCCATATTGGCCCCAAAGCTAAAACTCCAGACACAATCAATATAGTCAAAGTTCCCCCGCCCAAAAAAGATAGAAGTTCTAATATCTCCAGAGCCCTCGGTCGAATTGTTCCCTTCCAGAAATTATTATCTGATTTTGCTTGTTGTGGTTCTGGCGGCGTTAATCCTTTGTTTTCATCCATGCAAAATCTCCTCCTAAATATTTTATAAATTTCTTGGTTATCCTCGGCAAAAATAAATTTCAAAAACAAAAATCCAATACAAATAAATTTTTAAGTATTCGCCAAAATAAAAATAAAATTATGATAACCAAGATATATTTTATTATAAACCGAAAAATAACGCGTGTCAAGTGTTTTCAATTATTTTTTTTGAAATTTGAGGGGGGTAGAATCTCTTAACAAGAGAAGTTTAAAAGATTTTGTTTTTAATTGGAATAAAAAATTAGTGCCTAATACATAACTTAAAAATTTTTTTTAAACACGAAAGTAAAAATTAACTTTTGTTTGAAAACCACAATTTGATTTGTTTTTTGTTATATGCCTCATAAAATAAAATCAAATTTTTTAGTGGGAGAAAAATAAAAATGTTGAAATATATTATGGGCGGGCCTTCGACTGGCAAAACAAAATTTTGTTTGGAGAAAATTATTGAGTTAGAAAAAGAATTTGATGGCAATATTTTATATCTTGTTCCTGAACAAGCCACGCTTCAAGCTGAAAAAAATTTAATTAAAAAAAATGGTGTGATTATAAAAACACAGGTTTTAAGTTTTAATCGGCTTTGTTTTTATATTTTTAATGAACTTGGAAACGAAAAAAAAATTTTGTTGGAAGACATAGGAAAAAATATGTTGCTTAAAAAAATTTTGTCAGCGAAAGATATTAATTTGAATTTTTTTGGCAATATAAAAAGAAAAAATGGATTTATAGATAATTTAGGCGAGATTATAAGCGAGTTTTATAAAAATAATATTTCTGCTGAGCAAGTGTTTAATTGTCTAAATGAAATTGATGAGAGTTTAAAAATAAAATTAAATGATTTGGTTTTGATTTATAAAAAATATGATGATTATATGGCAAAAAAATATTTGTCGGCGGATAATATTTTAGATATTTTGGCGCAAAAAATATTTGAGTCGGGGTATTTAAAAAAAATAAAAATATTTATTGATGGATTTGATGGATTTAGCGAGCAGGAATATAAAGTCATAAATGAATTAATGCGTGTGGCAAGTGAAATTTTTTTGACAGTAGATATAAATTTTGAGGAAGGTCATGAAAAAAATTATAAAGTGATAAAAGCACATGATTTATTTTTTGGTGTAAAAAAAATGGTTAATAAAATAAGTGAATTAGCAGCAGAAAATAATTTATTTGTAGATGAAATTTTGTCGTTAAAAAAGATTTATAAAACGAGTGATGAAATAAAGTTTTTGACAAAAAATTTTTTTAGCGAGCAATTTTTTTTTGATGATGAAAAAAAAAATATTAAAGATATTAATTTGTATGAAGCAGAAGATTTATATGAAGAAATTGAATTGGTTGCCAAAAAAATTATTTTTTATGTAAAAAATGGATTTAGATTTAAAGATATTGTTGTGATAACAGAAAATCTTGAGGATTACGGAATGTTTATAGAGCGGATTTTTTTGCTTTATAAGATTCCGTTTTTTATTGATAAAAAAATTGGGATTATGAATAATGAATTGGTTAATTTTATAAGGGCTATTTTTGATATTGTGATTTATAATTTTAATTATGAAAGTGTGTTCGGATTTTTAAAAAATAATTTAGCAGGATTTAATTTGAATGATATGGATTTGCTGGAAAATTATGTCTTGGAATTTGGAATAAAAAATGATTTGTGGAATAAAGATTGGTTTTTTGGATTTGAAAAAAAATATGACGAGCAAGCAATAAAAAGAATAAAAAGTTTGGTGTGTGAAAAATTTGAGTTTATAAAAAAAAATTTAAGTATGGGACGAAAATATAAAGTTGAAAAATTGTGCAGGTTTGTTTTTGAAATGCTAGATTTTTTTGACGTGAAAAAAAAATTATTGGAATATAATCGCGAAATGAATTTAAAAGTGTGGAATAAAATTTGTCTTGTGTTTGAGAAAATATTTGATATTTTTGGCAATGAAAAGATTGATTTAAAAAGATTTAAAGAGATTATGGACGAGGGATTAAAAAAAATTGATTTGGGTTTGATTCCGGAATTTATTGATGAGGTTATAGTTGGGAATATAAAACGGACACGAATTGATAAAACAAAAATTTTATTTATTGTTGGTGCGAACGAAGGATTTTTAAGCAAAAATATAAAAGAAAACGAAATTATTAATGACGATGAAAAAATATTTTTAAATGGATTTGGATTAAATTTTTTTGAGCGGACGGAAAGTATTATTTTAAAAAATAATTTTTTGTTGTACGGGATGATTTGTAAAGCAGAAGAAAAAATTAATATTAGTTGCTGTTTAAAAGATAAGGATGATAAATTAATTGGTCGCGATGAAATTTTTGAGCGAATAAAAAATCTGTTTGGGAATATAAAAATTAATTTGGATAAAGATGATTTGGAAAATATTTTTGGCGAGGGAGATATTTTTAATCAGGCTATAAAAATAATTTTGAATGAGAAGCGAGAGAAAAAAGATTTAGAGATTTATGATCTGCTGAGAAAAGATTGTGAGTATAAAGATAAAATTTTGCGGCTGGAAGATTTGGTTTTTAAAAATGATTGTGAAAATAAAATCGAAAGAAAAAAAATATTGAATTTGAGTGTTTCGCAATTAGAAAAATTTGCGCGTTGTCCGTTTAGTTATTTTTTAAAATATGATTTGAAATTGCTGGAAAGAAAAATTTATGAATTAAAATCGATTGATTTGGGAATTTTTTTACATGGGATTTTAAAGGAGTTTTTTTTGTTTGTAAAAGAAAATAATTTGATTTTTGAGTGTGAAAAAAATCTTGATGAGTATATAAATATTGCGATTGAAAAAACGGAGTTTAATAAAAATATTTTTTTTGAGTCGGCATATTATAAATTTGTTTTATTTAACGTAAAAAATATTTTGTGTAAGTCGATTCAGGCTATGTTAAAAAATATTTATAAGGAAAAATATTTGCCGGACGAATTTGAGTTTGAGTTTAAAAATGTTGAGTTTGAAAAAAATATTTTTTTGGTTGGCAAAGTTGATCGTGTTGATATTTTGGATTTGAATTCAGAAAAATATTTAAGAGTCATAGATTATAAATCCGGCGAAAAAAGTTTTAGTAAGAAAAATATCGAGGCTGGGTTGGAGTTGCAGTTACTGATTTATTTAAAAATTTTGTGTGACGAAAAAAAAATAAAACCCGGTGGGGCTTATTATTTTTATTTAAACGATCCAATTGTGGAAATTAAAAATAAAATAAATGATGAGAAGCTTGAACAGGAAATCGAGAGTAAATTTGAAATGCGTGGAGCTGGGACGGATAAAATTAAAAATTTAATTGATATAGCATTTGAATCAGCAAAAAATATCTGTCATGAAATAAGGTTGGGTGCTGTAGAAATCTGTCCGCATGATAAAAATTCTTGTTTGTATTGCGAATATTATTCGGTTTGTAGAAAAAAAGATTAAAAAAACCTTCGAACAGAAAAATTCGAAGGCAATAGAAAAAATCAAATTTTAAGTATGAAAATTATTTTTTTTATTACTATGGGTCTGTTTTTTCTTGTCCGTTTTCATTTTTTTGATTGTTTTCTAGTGATAAATTGTTGTTGAGATCGTTTAAAACAGTAGTTTTATTTGGATCGTTTTCATTTGCTTCAATCAACGGCTCCGTAGAAATTTCTTCCGGATTTTGTCTGCATAAACAAGATTTTATTGTGTTCCACAAAAATGCAACAAGCAAACTAATTCCACCAGAAACGGCAAAAGGAATTATTAGAGCCATCAATTCAGGATTAACTAAAAAAACAACTAAAGCCGCTATTAATGAAAATATACCTACAACAAAAAATAAAATTCTCTTCCAATTCGAATTCGAAGATGGTGTTTGGTTTTCATTGTCGGGAATTGGGTTTTTATTATTTATATCGTTATTTATATTGGAGACATTCCAACCGAAGCTATCAAAACCGCCATCAATAACTCTTATCGTAACACTATTTTTAGCACTTTTTGTTATGCTACTTAAACTTGTATTACTGCTTGATGTTTTAATTAGTGTATCGTTGTAAGCAAAACTTATTTTGTCAATACCTTTAAAATAATATTTGTCTTTTTCTAATGCTTGTGTTTTAAATTCTTCAACTAAATCGTTAAATGTTATTTCCGGCGATACTTCAACTTCAATCTTATCCTTATTTTGCCAGCAAAAGTCAAAAGTTACTTTGACATTTTCCTTTGGTTGTTGTGAATTTTCATCAATTAAATCATCTTGCCCCTCTCTTTTTAGATCAATTAAGCGTTTGCGATACGATTTATTATCATCGTCACTATCAGAGTCAAAAAAATCAAAATCCAATTTGGAACCATTTTGTATTCCAAAGTCACTAATTTTTAAATTCATACTTTTTTTTTCGCTTAAAAGGATATTATCATGATTACCGGGAGCAAGATACAAATATTTATTATTGCCAACAATATTTTTATCTAATTTAATTTTATTTGTTAAATCACTCACTGTACATTTTGGATTTATTTTTATCGAATGAGATTTATTTTCTGAATTTCCTATGCCTTTCAAGTGAATTTCAATTTCTTCGCTTTCGTCAATAATTTCATTTTGTTTTGGATTTTGTTCGGTATTATCAATTTTGTTTTTTTTATTATCATCGGCATTATTTTCTTTTTCCTGCCCCACAATTTTATCTTTTTCCACTTGGATTTTAATTTCTTCTTTTTCCTCTTGGGTTTCTTTTTCCTGTTGTTTAATCAAGCTTTTTATATTATCTATCTTAACGCAACCGTTTTCGATGTTTTTAACTGGTTGTTGAGATAAAGATATAACTATTTCGGAAAGATCACTTATTTTAAGATCTTTAAGCGATGAATTTAAACAATTGTTATCGGTTATTACTAAGTTTTCACCATTTTTGTATGTGAGCGCCAAATATTTTACTCCCTTTTCATTAATTTGAGCTTCATTTCGTTTAATAATTTCACCTATCAAATCATAAACGGTACTATTGATACCTATGGATATTTGGCAAAATAAATTACCATCAAAATCATTTATTTTTAAATTAATTTTCTCACTCACTTTTATATCCTCTATCATATTCAGTTTTTTCTTGTTGTCCTGCTGTTCAACATGTTGAAAATTTTTAATACTATTTGGATCTTGGATCATATTTTTTGATATACCTTGTTCGTTTTGTGTTTTAATGTTACCTAAATTAATAAAATAATCTTTAACTTTAAAATAATCTTTGTGATTAACATCAAAAATAAAAGCTTCCAGTTTAAAAATTCGAACTCTATCAATTTTTTCAACGCGCTGGTTTATACTATTTTTAAATTTATCAGGACCAAAAGCCAACCGATTAGATACTAAAATTAAATTATCATTTGCATTTTTATGTTCCATTATTTTCGTCTTATTTATTAATTTTACAAGCACATCTTTGAAGGTGATATTTTGATTTACTTTTATTTCATAAATTTTTTTATCCGGCATTGTTAAACGTGCAGTAACTTCTTCGCCCATTTTTAATCGCCCCTTTTTTATTCAAAAAAAATATTCGCCGATAAGAAATAACACCAGCAAATCTATTATCTTATTATTTTAAAACAAAAATTTTTATTTGTTAAGAGGTACTCAAATTTTTTTTATAATGATTAATTTCCTTATAAATTATTTTACCATAAAAAAAAATAAAGCTAAAACTTTTTAGCTTTATTTTTATTAGGTAGCGTTCACATAAAATAAAAATAGATTGAGCCAAAAGAAAGAAGTGATAAGATAGAGATATAAAACTTACAAAAACACAATATAAAATGCTAGAGGGATTAATGCCAATAGCGAGGAAACCGGCAAAGATATCAAACTACAAATTTGTATGTGCAATGCTTTACATAATAGAGAATGGTTGCAATTACCAAAAAATATGTAACTTGGCACACAATTTATATGAGATTTAGTAGATAGGCAAAGAATGGTACGATTGCCAAAATTTTAGAAGCTATAAAAAAGCAAAAACTATTTGATGAAGGAATTATATAGCTCTTATTGATAGTACGAGTATGCTGGCAAATCTCATGCCACTCCTGAAGGGAGAAAGTTGATTGAATCCATATATTCCAAAAATAATAATTGTCTCCCGATAGATAGAACTCATGAAGATGATTAAACTTTAGCTTTAGCCAGGGATCACGAGTTTAAGACCGTTGTTCCACCTAAAAAAAATCGTAAGTTCTCTCGGAGCTATAATGAACAGCTGTATAAATAGCGCAACAACGCCGCAGGATGTTTCCAGAGGTTGAAATATTTTACAAAAGTTTTACTCGTCACAATAAACTCGGTTCTATTTCTATCTCTACTATTTCTCTCATTTTTACTTTTTTACTTTTGATTTGTTTTTTATATGAACGCTGCCTAAATTACATTCATCCTCTTGTAATTCATTAAAATTATTTTTGTGACAAAAAAAATTGAAAAAATCCTTTTTGTAATAGCAAAACCACGTCTCTAGTTCTTCAGTTTCAAACAAATAAGCTGCTATATATTTATCAATTGAAAGTTATATGCTATAAACTCTACGAATTCTCGTGTTTTCCAAAACTTCATTCATCAAAAAGCGAGTGAAATCATAAACTTTGCTTCTGTATTTATTGTAAACTTCTGGATTATCTTTATATTGGTCGAAATTTTTAACTATTTGCATTCGATAAAATGAAACTTTAAAAAAACACGCAAAAATATTTCCAAGCAATCCACCTGTATAAACATCTGTGTAAATTGTGTCGTAATCACGAGGTTTTTTGCATACTCTTGGGTTTTTCGTTATCAAAAGCTAGTTTTAAATCCGCCATTTTAATATTTAAAATATCGAGCAAAACCATGTGCCAAAGCAAAAATGTTTTATCTTCGTCCTTATTTTCATGATGATATTACCTTGATTGTAATCAAGTTTATTTACAACATCATCAACTATTTTACACAACCTTTCAGTATTTCCGCATCCGTATATATACCACAGAAAATATTTTAGATATTCTTTTCGTTTT
>CAMKTI010000076.1 GCA_946415665.1 uncultured Clostridia bacterium | reverse complement strand
CAATCAAATAGGCTATGAGTAAACAAATAAATAATCAGTGTCAAAACTGGAAAACATGGTATGATGGAGACGCTACGAATAAATTTATTAATTGTTGGTTAGAGCCCTTGTTGAATGTTTTAGAGTCCTATGTTTTTCGACTCAATTTGGATCTATGGCTTAACAGGGATTTCAAAGTTGTGTTGACGCATGATTGCAAAATAAGAGAAAATTTAGATCCTGAAAAAAATCTGGTGAGATTGACAGGAGATTATATAGATCGAGGTGATTCAAGTAGTGAAATTGTATGTCATATAAAAAATATACATGATAAAATAGACAAGGAAGCACAAAAAAATGGAAATTATGAATTGAAGAAATGTTTTGTAACTACAATTGGAAATCATGAAGTAAATTTTTTGCCAGATAACGGAAGTGCCTGGTATGCTAGTGCATTGTGTAAAAAAATGATATCGCAATCTTATCTCGTTTCGGGAGATATAATTCAATCTAAGGATAACGACAACAATGATTGTATGTTTTCTTTTTCTCACACTGTAGTGTTTAATGGAAGTTATCCGCTTATATTAAAGCAAATTCTTGAATTGTCTGAACTTGCAGAGAACATAAATTCTCAAGATATAAGTAATTTGAACAATCAAATTGTTGTTTGGATTAAAAGTAATTTTCCAGGGAATAATAATGATATAAGTGCGGTTGGGTTAGAAATATTAAAAAGAATTGTTGAAAGATATAAAAAAGTTGTTTCAGATAATAAATACAAAGATGTATTTCAAAAATTTTGTGATAATCGAAAATTAATTGATAGCACATTAAATGAGCATATGAGAGATTTTAGTTTGGATACTTTACTTGGTATACAATGGAGGATTTTTGAAAAAGGAAATAAAGTATATGAAGAACTGAGAGATAAATTGAATGAACAAGATTATTTTTTGCTAAAATATTTAGCCATGGATGTTTTTTGTTATCCTGTTGTATCTGATTTTGATGATAAAAAAAAAATCTTAAGTAATATAGCGAATTTAAATGATCTTAAGCAATTAGATTTTGATTCAGAGAGAGAAGTCTCAATATTTAATCTTACCTTTTCGGAAATTAGAGCAAGTAAACGATTTTTCCCTACATGTTTTCTGTCAGTTACAAATATTCTGTCTTGTAATGCTCTTGATATTCATGGTAGAACAGTAAATAATTTCACTTGGGAAGTATCCACTTGCGAAGATGTTTTTGATATGCAGAATCTTATTAATTGTGATAACAAAGATGCCTCACAAATTCAATGTGAACTTGACAATGTCGATAAGAGAGCTTTTGAAAAGCAATGGCCTATAAATATTATACAAGTACATGGACATGATCGAAGACTCAGTCATACTTATTTCTCGCATCCGGGTGGAGTTAATGGCGATATTACAGGAAGCATTGGTTATAATGGGGCGGACAATCATAAGGAGCGACCTGATTATAAATGTACTTTTATAGGCACGGCACACATAAATCTAAATGATCATAATAAAAGCCAAACCGAGATTTTGGAATATAATCATTCAACAAATAAGGTTAAAGTTCTGAATAACGATAAAGAACAACAAACAAAAGAGTTGCCGCTTTTTACATCTCCAAACAATGATTATTTTAACAATGTGCCTGATTCTGATAGCGCTGTGCAAAAATTAGGATCTCCAGGAAAATCAAATTTGAATAATCAAAATGAAATCAATAATATGAACAACAACTTAAACAACATGAGCTACGGCATGAATAACAACTTCAATCAAAACACCAACTTCTACAATATCAACAACTACGGCATGAATATCAACAACGGCAATAACATGAACGATAACAACTTCAATCAAAACTTGAATAACATCAATAACTTAAATAACAACAACTACGGCATGAATAACAACTTCAATCAAAACTTGAATAACATCAATAACTTAAATAACAACAGTATCAACAACAACAATGTCGACAATGACAATAACATCAAAATAATTATCAAATGTGGTAGTAACTCTGGTGTTTCTGATGTTCGTGAGCTTCCAATTCCAATTAATGTAAATTTAACACAAGATGGAGAGAAATCATTCAAAGATATCTTAGGATCACTTGAAGAAAAATTGAAGCAGGAAAATTTGAGTTTGGATGTTATAAAACTTGTACGTGACACGCAAGTATTGGATTTGCAAGAGCCAGTTAAGAATTTAAATTTCAAAAATAATGATAATATCTGTGTTTACATTAAACCTGAAAAAATGTTTACCTTAACTTTAAACTTTGAGCTCGATTATACAGAAAATAATGATATAAGTAATATAAATATAAAAAACGAAAACAATGAAGACGATAAAGAAAGCCCAAAATGTATCGGAGGATGTTTTTACAAGCACGTTAAATTAAGAGAACTTATTGAGAATCTTATAGAGAAATACAGGTTAAAAAAAGATATTTTTTGGGAACAAATTAAAAAAAGTAATTTGTTTATTGGTGATAAATGTGTAAAAGATGGAGATTTAGATAAAACGGTTAGCGAGTTTCTTGGCTGGAATATTAATGATAATCAAAAAAGTGTTGAAGTAAATGCTGTCATGAAAGGAATTTCGTTGAATGACATTAAAATAGTAGAATTTAAATTTGAAATACCAAAACTTTCTACTTTTTATGTGAAGTTTTGTCCATCAGAAACATTGAAGGCGGTTGTGGCTCGTTGGTGCCAAGAAAATAAATTTAAAACAGATGAATTCATTGAACTTATAAATTTAGGCAAAATTGAATTGACGTCTGAAAATAAAAAACTCGAAAGTAAAGATCTTGATTGCCAAATTAAAAATATTGATGGGATAAATATAAATTTAAGCAAGAATGTTTTAGTGCTAAAAATGCAAGTTGGTGAAGATACTAATTTGGATGATATTAAGGACAAAAGTTTTGATATATTTTTTAAAGTTGAAAACCCAAGTAAAGAGTTTTGGATAAAAAACTTAAATGAAACACAAACTTTAAAACAGATAATAAAAGAGGTTGCTAATTTAGTTGGTAAAAACACTGATAGCGAAAAAAAATATTTTGATGATATAGTTGCTCAAATTGAACAAAGTAAGTTGAAAATTGTTGGCAAAGATAATGTAAACAAAGGTAATGAAGAAGAAAAAAATAATGAAAAAGATAATAATGAATATATTTTTAAAAAAGATGATTTAGACAAACCGTTTTATAAGATTGTTGGTGATATTAAGAAGTATGCAGTTGGCCAAAATAAAAACGGACTAGATATAAGATTGCAAATTCCAACTCTTAAGATTAATCAAAAAAATATTAATGGAAGCGATATTTTAATCAATAGCGATATCAATAACAATATCAATAATGACAGCATCGATGTCTCAAGACCAAATGATAATGTGCTTCAAGTGAAAAAGAAGATTTATAATCCAAATAGTCATCGAGAAAAATCTAATTGGTTGTTTAAGGTGTTAAGATGGCTGGCAATAATTTTTGCGGTGCTCCTATTTCTTGCTTTTATGTTAAAGTTCGCATTGGTCCTTAAGATTATTTTTGTCTGTATCGATGTAATTTGTTGTTTGATCTTAATTGCGCTGAAACTTAAGAGTTATTATCAGAGAAAACATCGAAATTATGAAAATCTTAGCACTTCTACTGATTATTATAGGCAACAAAGAGTTGTGAACGATATAAACAATGAAACTCAAAATGATCTACATGAAGATCCAAACAAGAAAAAATACAATAATATCGATGACAATTTTCAAGTTTAAAAATAAAAAATCCCGACAAAAAAGTTATCATCGGGATTTTTTTTTATATAAATTAATTTTTATTTTTAATCGGCACTTATATTAAACTCAAAAGTTTCTTTGTAACTTGATCCACTCGACGAAGAAACAGGAATTTGTAAAGTAAATTCGTTTTCTAAATCATTAGTGTCTTCGAAAATAATATTTTTATCCGTTAATTTATCCTCGTTTTCGATTGCATTGTCGAAATCATGCGACAATAAAGTTGACGAATATTCTTTTCCATTACAAATAATTTTTGCTTTGTCATAATTCAAATTTAAACTTTCGCCTGATTTATTTTTTACGTCCAAATAAACGTAAGCAAGTCCATTTTTTTTCTCAAAGCCATTTATTTGCACTATACACGATTTTTTATTTAATTTAAGCGGTAATCTCTGATAATTAACTTTTTTATCGCTCGGAACTTCAACTATTTTTTCGATTGTCTTTTCAACAATTTTTTCCTCTGCTTTGGGTTTATTTATGCTTATCGTTTTACTTTCTCCATTCCATTTTACTGTTGTGCCCAAAGATTCCGCAATATTTCTCACGGAAAGATAAGTTCGGTCGCCATAATTTAATATTCTCGTCCCGTCCATTAATTTTAATTCTAAACCATCGATTTCGATTTTATAATCATCACAAAAATAAGCATAAACTTTTTGTCCCAACGCAAAAATATTTTGCGAACCAAAAATAATAGCTGCCGTTGCAAATCCCATCACAAAAATTTTTATTTTATTATTTATCATTTTAAACACCTCCCAATTTTTTGTATTTAAATATTAAAAAAGACCCCAAATGGGGCCTTTAAAATTTTTTACTACTCAACAACTATTGTGTTGTCAGTTCCGTTCCAAGTTATTTTTTGTCCCAAAACTTTTTCAACAAAATATCTTAATGGCAAGCAGGAGTAATCATCTTTAATTATCATACTAACAGGTAATCCTTGCTCATTAGTCATTGTCTCAGGGATCATCTCGCCATAAATTCTCACGCTACTTGAATTTCTTTCAAAAGTTCTGTTTCCAAATGTCACAAATAAATTTTTATTCATGCCATCCAATTTGTGAATTGCGTTATCAAAGAAGCTGCAATTCATTCCCGTAGCTTTTACGATATCACTAACTTGCATATAAGTCGTACCAGTAGCAGGATCAATAAACGGAGCTACTTGCATTTCTATATTCTTACCGTTTATAACAGCAATTTTATCTCCAATTGTAATTTTCATAGTAGTTGCTCCGCCGTATTGCAACTTAGCAACAGTTATACCATCAGTCGAAAAAGAAGCTTTGTTGCTGTCAGTTCCTATCAACGCTGTACTATTTCCTGCGATTGCTGTACCACCAAGAACTAAATCATAAGTTCCCTGCGGAGTACTTAAACTCGATGCAACTTTTAATCCCGAAATAGTAATTTTGCTTACCTTGCTTCCTGATGCGGGCTCTTTAATTTTAAATGAAAGTAAAGAACCGTCTCTGTTCGAATTGTTTACTTTTACATCTTTAACGGAACCGTTTTCAACTGACACAGTTGGAGTTCCAATTATTGACAAGTAATTATTATTATTTTTAAATCCAAAAACTAAAGTCTTATTTTCCTCAAAAGCTGAATAATTTTTATTTCCAACTTTTTGTTCTGTTAAAACGATATCGTCAAGTTCAGCTGTAGTTCCTGGTTTGAAATAAGATGTTTTTACATCAACAGTTATCGGATTAACAGCTTTTGCAATTACTATCGATTGCTCATCGGACGAAGAATTGCTTCTCAAGGCATCTCCGGAAACTTTTACAGTAATATCTCCTTCATATCCTGACTCGACACTCAAATAGAACGAAATCGTAAATTTAGCTTTATTATTTGAGCTACTTGAAGAATTTGAATGTGTTAAACCTCTTAAAATAACTTTATTTTCTTGAACGTCAACACTATTTTTGCTGTCACCTAACGCAAAAGTTCCATTTATTGACTGACTAATATTGTCTTTATCTTCTATCTTTACGGCGCGAATTTTTGCTTTATCCGAAACAGTTAATTTCAAGTCTCCGCCGTTTATCAAAGAACCTGTTGTTTCTTCGGAAACTACAAGTTTAACAGATTTTACTTTTTCGTTCGATACAGAATTCGAATCATAAAAACCGTTCAAAATAGTAGGAACAGAACCTTCTGTTTTAAAACCTACGCCATAATCTGCACGAATACCGGCCTTAAAATTTTGTTCCGTAACCATATCTGACGAACCTATATTGCCAATATCAATTGTAATATCTTCTTTGGAAATGTTATCAGACTCATACTTAGGAACAATTGACAAACCTGTTATCTTTATACGCCCTGTCGATGTTCCTGAATGATCGAAACTCTTAAAAGTTACTTCTAATCTCCTACTATCATTCGTCAACACTGGATCATTGTAATCACCGTTAACATTTGTCATTTTAATACCGAAATCGCTTTCTTTTATAAAACGATAGCCACTTGGTAGTTCAAGATAAAACCCATCACCTGCTCCAGGATTCATCGAACCCGCAACATTTTCAGATATCAATAATTCGTTTATATAAATTTTATTTTTACCTGTTTGGATATTTTTAACAGAAGTGCTTGTAGATCCTTTATCAACGCTTGCAAAAGTTAATCTGCTTGAACTTGAAATGCCTGAATTATTAGCGTCAATCTTAACACTTGCAGAGCCGCTAGTTAAATCCTCATCTAATCTAACGATCATAGGGATCTTGATGGTCTCCCCCTCGTAAAAATTCCTTAAGATGGTAACAGTTGCATAATCATCATCTTCAACTTTCAAACTATACTCATAGTCCACATTCTGATTATCATCAGTGTTAAACCGTTTGTAAACATCATCTGCAGTCATCGCACCATTTGCAGAATTTAAAGGTGAACCATCTGACGCAAGATAATCGTCATAATTATTAAATACAAACTCAGCACCCGAAAGAGTTAAATTAAACTTAGGATAATTATTAGCGGTAGTATCAACTTTAATATCATCATCCAGTTTAATATTCAAATAACTACCCGATGCCACATGCTGCACTTTGCTTTGATTTTCATTTATTTTCGGCAAAGTAATACCAGGCTCACAAAGCAACGTTTTGCGTGAAACTTTTACATTGTTGCTTATTCTATTTGTAGAATCAGCAAAAACATTAACTGATAAACTTGCAAAAATTGCGCTCGATAAAACCAGCGCACCTGCCAAAACTAAAGCAACAAAACGCTTAAAAAATATCTCTCTCATTCTATTTCCTCCTTAAAATGAGCTTTTATTTTTTTATAGGGTAATCTTTTTAATTTGCAGTATGTTGATAGATTACCCGGGGCAACGCGTTAATTATATTTTGTCAAAAATTTATAAGTCAATAGTCTAAAACAGATTTAAGAATAATGTAACATTAATTTTAAATTAATGTCATTTTATGCTGTCATATAAAACTTTTAAATTAGCCATAATAAGAGCAGTTGTTAAATATTTTGCTTTGAAAAATGAAAGTCATTGATTATACTCGATGACTTTCACCATATATTATTTATCTTTAAATATTTTTTATTCTTTTGATATTTTTTTATTTAGAACCAAATTATTGGTATTTATTTTTTGAATTCAGTTATTAACATGTAGTAATTCTAAAGCAAAATTGATTTTTTTATTAAACTAATATGGAAGCAATTCGTGTACAAAAAATAAAATGACTAAATAAAATAGTTTATGTTCATATCGTTGGTAAAAACTTATTTCCATCTTTAAGATTTTCACAATTTGAAAATATCAATGATGATCACAACTTGCCCAAATTGATTTCATTCATTGTTTTTATAAATACAAATATCCCAAAAAATTTTTTTTATTAAAAACCAAAACGTAAAAAACACACTAATTTTTGATTTTTAGGTTTGTACTGCTTTTTCGTTTGTCAAGTACTTTTTAGTTTTTTTCATAAAAAAAGATTGAGACAGCTATCCCAATCTTTTGTTCGAATTTAAAATAAAAAATTTTCAAATCTACTTAAAGATCACTACATTTGTTCTTTCTAGCTTATGAAATTAATTCTATACTTGATTCATACTATTTTCAAAAGTAGTTTCTTGCTCTGGAATTTCGCTAGATTCCGTTTTTGATCCAAAAACTTTTTTACTAGTTTCTTTTAATATATTCGACATCTTCGACAAATACGATTTTATTTTTCTGGGTTTTACATCTGTGTTTATTTTATCATTTATATCTGTGTTTATTTTATCATTTATATCTATGTTTATTTTATCATTTATATCTGTGTTTATTTTATCATTTATATCTGTGTTTAT
>CAMKTI010000075.1 GCA_946415665.1 uncultured Clostridia bacterium | reverse complement strand
AAAGGCATCTCCTATAAATAGAGGTGCCTTTTTTGTTCGGTTTTTAAGTGAATTTTTATCATGTTTTACACGTGTATTTCCATATCTGCAAAATTTGTTTTACAAATATTATTTGCAATCGAAATAAAATCTTCTTTTAAGCTTGCTCCGCCGATTAATCCGCCGTCTATATCTTGCATTTCAAATAATTCATCAGCGTTTTTTAAATTTACACTGCCACCGTACAAAATTCTGATTTGTGACGCCAAATTTAAATTATAAATTTCACCCAAAACTTTTCGAATTTCATAACAAATTTCTTGTGCCTGATTTTTGTCAGCCGTTTTTCCGGTTCCTATCGCCCAAATTGGTTCGTATGCAATAATTATTTTACCCGCGTTTTTTAATTTTATATTTTTTAACGCGCTTTTAATTTGCATTCTTATAAATTCGGTTGTCAAATTATTTTCACGTTGCTGTAAATTTTCACCGACGCATAAAACCGGCGTTATTTGATGTTCGAGCGCTCTCGCAATTTTTTTATTTATCATCTCATCGTTTTCACCAAACAAAATTCGTCTTTCTGAATGCCCAACAAGCGCATAATTTATTCCGGTTTCTTTTAACATTTGTGCCGAAATCTCACCAGTATAAGCGCCATTATTTTCAAAATAAAAATTTTGTGCGCCAATTTTAATTTGACTCGCTTTTAATATTTCCGAAACGCAAAACAAATCAATCGATGGCACAAAAATTATTGTTTCTGAATCATTATTATTTTTAATTTCGTTTTTTAATTTTTTTGCAATCTCAATTGCTTCAAACGGATTTTTATTCATTTTCCAATTGCCAGCCACAATTTTTTTTCGCATAAAAAATCCTCCTTTTCATTACAAAAAAAATTTTTCTTGCACAGCAAATAAAAAAAAATAACCGAGCGATAACTCACTCGATTATGATAATAAACCAAAAAAATTACTTTAAACAAGATTATTTATCTCGCACAAAATCTGCTCGCAATCGATTTCATGATTTTGACATGCTTCTTCCAAAGTTTCAGAACGTGCCGACGGACAACCTAAACAATGCATTCCTGCATTTAATAAAATATCTGCAATACGTTCATCTTCGTTTAAAATTTCTTCGATTGTCATATCTTTTGTAATCAATTTTTTCAACTCCTTTTCGAATTCAATTATACTTTAGAAAACAAAATTAAAAAAATAAAATTTAGGAGAAAAAAATGAGCGGCTCAACATTTGGTAAAATATTTAAAATCACAACATTTGGAGAAAGTCATGGAAATTCAGTCGGAGTTGTAATTGACGGTTGTCCAGCAGGAATAAAAATTTCTCACGACGAAATAAAAAAATTTCTTGCGCGTCGTGCATCAAATTCAAAATTTGCAACACAACGACATGAACCTGACGAATTTGAAATTTTATCCGGCGTTTTAAATAATATTACGCTCGGAACACCAATTTGCGTTTTGGTAAAAAATAAATGCTTCGACTCAAAAAAATATGATGCAATAAAAAATATTTTTCGACCGGGACATGCTGACTATAATTATCAAAAAAAATTTGGCAACAGAGATTATCGTGGTGGCGGAAGAAGTTCTGGACGCGAAACAGTTGCGCGTGTACTCGCCGGATATTTCGCAAAAAAAATTTTGAGTGAGTTAAAAATAAAAATCACAGCTTATACTTATGCAATAAACAAAATTTTTATAAAAAATATAGATTGTGCACCACAAGAAAATTTTTTATATATGCCTGATAGAACTGCTTTTAAAAAAGCTCGCGAATTTTTGAAATCGTGTCCAGAAGATGATTCGGTTGGTGGAATTGTCGAGTGCAAAATAAAAAATTTAAAAGCTGGTGTAGGAGAACCTGTTTTTGATAAACTTGATGCCGAAATTTCTAAGGCAATTATTTCTATTGGGGCGGTTAAAGCAATTGAATTTGGTAGCGGATTTAAATCAGCTTTTTTATTTGGTTCGCAAAATAATGATGAGTATTATTTTGACGCAAAGAAAAAAAAAGTTTTGAAGCACACAAATAATTCTGGTGGAATAACGGGCGGAATTTCAGATGGAAGTGAAATAATTTTTCGTGCTGCAATCAAACCAACGCCATCAATTTCAAAATTACAAAATACAGTAAACGACAAAAACCAAAACGTAAAAATAAAAATTTCGGGTCATCACGATAAAATTATAGTGCCAAGAATTTCTGTTGTAATAGAATCTATGGCAGCAATTGTTTTGGTTGACCAAATATTTTTGTCTTGTTGTTCGCAAATTAAAAGAATAAAACATAATTATTTTGGATGGTGAAAAAATTTTGTCCAAAAAAAATAAGGGCAGCGCTTATATTTTTGTTTTAATGATAATAACGATTGCAAGTTTAGTTTTAAATTTAATTATTGGCAGTGTAAATTTAAAATTCGAAAAAAGTCATGGTGAAAATAATAATTTATATTATATGGCAGAGTATGGGGCTGATATTGCTTTGTCTGTTTTGAACGAAATTGTAAGTTCGTGTCATGTTTTAAAAGATGAGGAAAAAACTTTGGATATAGAATTATTTTATGAGAATGTTGATAAATATTTTGGAGCCACCGGAGCCAACAAAGAAATTAGGTTAAAATTAATGGATGAATCGAATGAAAAGGAATTAATTTATAATCTGAAAATTGGATTTAACTCATCAGAAATTTTAAAATATAACGTAGAAGTTACTTCACAAAATTCTTATGGTAACAAAGTAAAATTAAGCCAAATAATAAAATATGATCAGGAAAACGAAAAATTTTTTGTGGAACAGGAGGAAATAGAATAAATAATTGTATCAAGCGTAAGTTATTTTAAATTTATGTGTAAAAATGAAAATATGATCTATTAGATTTTATCCAGCATAAAAAGCTTTCTATCGGAAATAATAATTTATGATTTTATTTTCAGGAGGTTTTTTATGGCAAAGAAAAATAAAAATAAATGTAATGAGCAATTTAAAACTTTAGCGTTGTCAGAAAATGAGTCTCGCGAAAAAGATACAAACGTTTCCCATCCGTCAGAAAAAAATGTGGAAGAAGCAAAAAAATTTGTTGATTCAAATGAAAAATAATTTTTGTTTTGGCATAAAAAAAACATCTTCGATTCAAATTTTGGAGGCGAAGGTGTTTTTTAAATTACATATTTTGTTTGTGAAACCGGATTATTTAACTGTTTTTTAATCATCTATGTATTTTACGTCTTCGATTGTATCTTGCTTGATGTTTTGAATTCCTTTTTCTGTTTCCTTCAGTATTCCATTTTCTCTAAACTTTTCTGTCTTAATAGAATTATCATTTGGATTTTTTGTATAATAGAAAATTACAAACATAAGCACTGAGTCTAGAATCAATGTGGCAACTGTAATAATTATCGCTGCTGCTAAAGAAATTATTTCTAAACAAAATAAAAGAAATGACACAAAGATAATAATTAACCAAATTATCAAACCGATGAAATATTTCAGATATGGGTTAAAAGTTGGATTGTTGCCATCGATTTTAGGTCTTTCGATTTCATTTATTCTTTGTTTGGTAAGAAGATTATTGATTATATCTACTCCTGTATTTGTGTATGTGAAATCTTTTTTGGCCGAATTTTGCTGTTTATCTTCTTTTATTCTGTTTTCAGTGTTTGAATTTAAATCATTTTTTTGCCCATCAACAAAATCATCTGACGGTTTGTTAAAATTTTCGATTTTATCAGAATCATTTCCACCATAATTTATATGTGTTATCGGATTTTTATTTTCGTCTATAAAAATTTGATTCAAACTATCTTTAGTTTTTAAATTATAATTATCGATCGGAATTTGATTGACTCCGCGTTCTTGAAAAAAACTATTGACTTCATTTATTTCTTTCCCTATATCCTTGATATCTTGTTCAGTCAAATTTTTCCGTTTGTCTTCTTTTATTTTGTTTTGAAAACGAGCTGTAGCATTTTTATGCATACGTATTTTGATATTGTATTCGTCTTTCAATTTCTTTATTTCTTGATCATGGACATTTTTATTCTGTTCCATATCTTTCATTATTTTATCTGTTTGTTCTTTAGACAAAGATCTTATTGTTTTTTGTTTTTTTTTCATATTTTCTATCTCACTAGGATCTATTTCATCCATTTTATGTTTTGTTTTTGCGTCAAGCATAAAATCTATATCCGAACGAATATTTTCAAAAATTTCGTTTAACAGCTGCTCTTTATTTTCAACTTTAGATTTTCCTCTGTTATTAAAAAGATATTCCATGAATTTACGAATATTTAACAACTGCCGCTGAATTTTTGAACCAGCACGAGTGTGATGATTAAACATTTCGTTAAATTTGTTATTTATGTTTGTGTAATAAACAAATTTATCATCGCCATCAATTTGTTCAATTCTTTTGATTGCATTTGGATCATCTTTTTCTTTTTCGATTTGTTTCTGCATAGCTTCTTTTTTATATTGGGTTTTCAAAAGAATCCTTTTCATTTTTTCAACATCTGATTTTATAGAGCCATGAAGATGTGAAGCCATAGCCATAATAAAAAAAAGAAGTGTATCACAATCTCCGCCCGCTTCTAAACCCCATCCTTTAGCTTCCTCTGTAGATTCCGCCGTCAAAACAGTTCGAATTGCCAACGTTGCAGTTACACTTGTTTGCTCGGAATATTTATATGCTTTTATATCTTTTTCTAATTGCTCTCTGTCACATTTTCTCACAGCTTCAGGGTCATTCTGATTTATATTTTTACGTTGCGATAACAAATCATAATTACATAAATTTGCTGCATTGCCACTAAAGTCTTTCGGTGGATTTGGATTAAAAAACATGAAATGAACAATTTTTCTTATAGTTTCTGTACGCAAACCGCAACAAGCCAAAAAAATTGTAGTATAGACAGCTTTTGCGCCTGTCAGCGATTCTTCATTGTCGTGAGTATTTTTGACCATTAACTCAGTTAATTCCAATCCTTGTTCATAATCTTGCGCTGCAATAGCCGTGATAACCGATTTAAACATCGAACCATTGCCAAAACTTTGCCCCCAATAATCTGATTTTTTGAATTCTTGTTTATTGCTTATAACATATTTCAATGCATCGGCATAAGTTGAAGTTGGATTTTTTGATTTATCGTTTACAATGCTTCGCACTGCATTAATCAAATTCGACATTGATTCACCGTATTCAGCATTCATCTGAGGCTGATCTATCGGAATGTTTGTAAAAATTTCGTTTGTGTAATCGTCGGTTAAAGTTTTAAAATCTTCACTCTTAGAAACGAAAGTATAATCTTTTTGGTCTTTTGTCAACTGATACTGCGACTCATTTTTTATAATTGTCGCTCCTCCGTCCATCAGGAATTTTGTATCATCTGATGTTTTATTATCCGTATTCATAAAATTTATTTCAAATGAAGATCCATCTATGACACCTTGTAGATTATTGACTCTTTTCCAATTATAATCATTGTACTTCAATAACATAAATCCAAATTTATAAGCATTTTTTGCCTCACAACCAATGGTTTCATTCTTTCTATATAAATCTTTATCTTCTTGCGGATCAGGTAGTGGCTCTCTAATATATTTTGTTGAAAACTTACTTAAGCCTGAATTATACTCCGCAGCCTGCTCTATATGTTCAAACGGAAGACCGATATAATCACCCTCCGCTGCCATTAGCAAATGATCTGAACCAATAATTTCTATTTGGTTATCCTTATTTACCTTGTTAATAACATTATTGTCTATCATATATAACTTCCTCCCAAAAATTAAATATCTATTATTATACCAGAAAAAAACTTTATACGTCAAATTTTTATATATAATTTTTTTTATTTCTCACTATTAAATGTGAAATTTTTTATAGTATATGATTTTTTTCCTTAGATACTGTCTACGCTAAAAAACGATCAACGAGACAAGAGAGAAAAATAATCTATAAAATAAGATATATATGGAGAGGAATAAAAAAAGGAACAAAAAGGAAAATGTAAAAAGGGATGTATCCCAGATTCGATATAGGCAATGCAGAATAGAAGTTGCAAAAACCGCATCTAACAGGTCAGCCATGACAACATAGAGGTATGCCAAAGATAATGGGAAATTTATCAATGTGGTTGTTTGGATACTTAAAACAGGATCTCCGTGGATGGATTTGCCGCTGGATTATGGCAAGTGGGGTATGGTGCATCAAGGATTTATTCGATGGCAAAGAAAAGGTATGTGAAAAAAATTATTTGAGATGAGATACTGAAAGATAGCAAAGATAGCGAACACTTTGAATGGCTAATAATCGACTCGAGTTATGTGAAAACACACTTAGCCATCAATGATCACGATATGCCTGTAAAGTTTATCGTTACAGATTGAACGCGTTGCGATTGTAAAGAAGCTATTAACTTGCTCAAAAATCTCGATGCAAAATTATTATTTGCAGATCATGCTTATGATACCAACGAAATCTTGTCTTATATAGCAAAACTAATATAGAATCAGTTGTTTTTCCAAAACGCAATAAACTTTAACAACGCGATTATAAAGGTTTTAAGGTTTTGAAGAAAAGAGACAGTAGTTTCACCATAGACTTTGTCGCTTTAGACATATTATCGAGAATAATTCCCTTGTTTTTAAACGTTAGCGCGGTATTGCTGCCAGATACGCTAACACACGCTCGATGGTTTCATCTTGCTCAATCTATTTTTATTCTATGTGAACGCTGTCTAATATTCAAATACTCGATGACAAAATGTCAACATCGTATTTTTTTATATAAGCCAACAAAAATTTATTTGTTAATAGCGATAAATTTGTTTATTATTAAAACATAGTTGGTCGTAAAAATTTATTTTCACAGCAACAAAAAAATTTTTTGTCGGAGTATTTTATTTTTTATGTTGCTTATTTTTTTTGTATATTTTTGTGTTACATAGAAAGAAAAAAAATTAATTTAAGCTTTTTTAATCGGAGCGATTTAATATGCACAGCAAAAAAAAATTTTATGAGAAAAAAAATTTATTTATTGGGTTAAAAAAAAAATTTGGTGACAGAGTTTTTATTTTGTACTTGTTGGTATGCGTAATTTTTTTGCTTTTGTTGTCACGTCTTTTTTTTATGCAAATAATAAACGGTGAAAAATATTTAAGTGAACTTGGTGAAAACATAGTCAAAAAAATCGAAATAAAGGCACCGCGTGGAAATATTTATGATAGGTTTGGGAGAGTGATAGCGAAAAATAAATTAGTTTATAATATAAAACTTGACACAGGTATAAAAATAAATGATTTAAATCAAAGTTTATATGCACTAATAAAATTATTGGAAAAAAATAATGAGGAATATGTTGACACGTTGCCAATTAGTAAATCAAATCCGTTTGAATTTAATTTTAATAGTGATAATGAAAAAAAAAGATGGCAGATAGATATGAATTTGGATGAGAATTTAGATGCTGAGCAAGTTATTAATTATTTGTGTGATTTTTTTGATGTTGATAAAAATTTGGATGTGTTGGATAAAAGAAAAATAATTGCTTTAAGATCTGAGTTATATAAGAATCGTTATAGACAATACACACCGTTGGTTTTAGCTTTAAATGTTTCGGATAAAACAGTAATTGACATTGAGGAAGAAAGCGATAAATTTCAAGGGATATATGTTGAAAAAGAATATATTCGGGATTATGTTGATGCGAAATGTTGTGCGAATTTAATTGGTTATGTTGGATTAATAAACGAAAAAGAATTAAATGATTTAAATGAAAAGGAAAATAGTTATCAGGTTTCGGATATAGTTGGAAAAACAGGATTGGAAAAATCGTTTGAAAAGGAATTGCAGGGAAAATCTGGAGCTTTGTTTGTACAAGTAAATAGCGTAGGAAAACGTGTCGGTGTTGTAAATAAAAAAAATTATGAAGCAGGAAATAATTTATTTTTAAGCATAGATTTTGATTTGCAAAAAAAAGTTTATGAGCTGATAGAAAATAATTTGAAAGATTTAATGTTGGCGAAAATAAAATCCGGAAAAATAAATATAAATGATTTGTTTGCGTCGATGATAAAAAATAATGTTTTGTCGGTGAAAAAAATTTTTGATGATGAAAATATTTATGGACGTGAGTTAAAAAATTTTGTTTTAAAGCAAGATGGTAATTTGAATTATTTAAATTTGGATGACCAAAAAAAAATCCGGCAAATAATTTTTGACG
>CAMKTI010000074.1 GCA_946415665.1 uncultured Clostridia bacterium | reverse complement strand
TACTTTGTTTATCTTTTCAGTTATATCTTCTCTTACGCTGACATTCGCTATCGCCGTTGCTAATTTAATAAATGGCAAAAAGTAGCCAGAAGTTGGCAATTGAAAATCATCTTGCTGTTTTTTCCTTAATCGAACAAATATAAGCGCTATATCGCTGAGACAAAATTGATCATCATTAATCTCTCTTGCTAGATAACTGTATCCAAGTATTTTTAGCAAATTTTGTGTGCTAAATTTCACATTTGGACTTAACATATTTAAATACTTCTCAAACAAGATAAATCTTTCATTTTCATCTTTTTCATCTTTGTTTCTATCTACCAATGGTTCTTTTGCTAACCTTAAATAATTTACAAATTCTCCAACGTCAAGTACTAAATTAGTTTGTAACACACAATTATAAAATTTGTCAAGATCTTCTTCTACTAAGCTATTATCAGACAAAATTTTTAAGTGTCTGTCAATAACTTTTTTCATTGCTTGAATTGCTTGTTGCCCATCTTGATTTTCATCTCCTTTAACTCCAGGTCTAAAATATTCAAGTAGTTCTAGATCGCGAATTTGGTCTGCATACACGTAATCAATTAATTTTTCTAAGCGGTATATAGGAAAATTAATATTTTTTGCTTTAGACAAAATACGTTTAACCAAGCCCAAATCAATAATACATTGAACAATATCATCAAATTCCTGACAATTTAATATTTCTGCAAATACATGCAAAATACAGTGATAACCTTTCTCTGTCAAATTGTTTTTGTTTGTGATATTCCCATTTAAAATATATACATATTCCACCAAAATTTCTGCTACATCTATTGTATATCCACTTTTTTGCTGTAAAATACTTGCTACTGAATTTATCCCAGCAACAAAAATTTTCTCATAACTTGTTTTATCTGGCTCATCTTCCGTTGATATTTTTTTATGCAACGTTTTTATAGGCTGCATCAGCGAATTACAAAATTCTAAAATGGCTATGTTTTGAATTCTAATTATCTCCATTTGATGCAGCAGTTTATTAGCTAAAATTGTATCATAACCATCCCAGTTGCATTTGACAAAACTACAAAATGCGCGCCAATCATCACAATAATTAATAAACACATTTGCAATATCTGTAATTTCTTCTGCAGTAAAATTGCCTTTTGATTCTGTATCGTTATTAATTTTTCTACAATAAAAAACAGAAACACAGTCAAAAAATGTAGACGCATCTAACTTGACAATTCGATCTTTTGTCAAAATATTATTAATAGTTGTCGGACTTGCTCCATAATAATGCATTGGATGTTTTACTAATATTAATTTTATAAAATCCAGAAGGTTTTCATTAGAACCAAATTGATTATTATTAACAGAATGTTGTACTTTTTTGATATCAATATTTTGATTTTTAAATTCAATAATCTGAGCCATTGTTTTAAGATTTGTCGGCGAAAGAGAATTATCTGCAAATAAATTTTTATCCAGAAATATATTAATCAAATCTGGAGTAATTTCCTGTTTATCAAGCAACATCACCTTTATAATTTCAAACACATCATCCAAACGAATTTTTCCTTCAAGCAAATTTTCATTGTTGTTATTGTTTTTCTCTTGTAAATATATTTTTTGGATTTGCTCAAATAATTGTTTTGGTTCATCTTTTTCTAAAAATACGGCACCATTCGCAATATTTTGTTCCAACACCTTTATATTAAGATTTAATTTTTTATCACATGCTGCTGATGAGTATTCTTGCAAAACAGATGTAATATTTGCACAATATACATATTCTTTTTGCGTACCGAATTCGCCAGAAATAATATCATTCGCACGCGTACTTATTTGATTTTCCCAATTCAAATCATTTAACTTTTCTCTTTTTTTATCTTCAAATTCTCGTTGCAGTATACCATTTTCTCCAAAGAGAAGAGCATTGTTTGCAAATTGTTCATTAAAATAATCACCAATAGTTACATCTTTGAATTGCCCTACTCCATTGTCATATGACAAAATTAATTTAATTAGTTCATTGCTTCCTGTTTTAAATTTTACTTGTTCACCTTGTTCAATTTTTTCTTTAATTTCTTTTTTAATTTCTTCACCCTTGCTTTCAATTTGATCCAGCTGATCTTTGCTTAAATTCTCATCAAGAGCATTTTCCAAATTTAATCTTTTTTTTGCCATCACGTGTACTTCATCGTTAAATGCTGTAGTTTTTGATAAAAATATGGCAAATTTTGTCTCGTTGTCGCTTTGTGCATCATTTTTAAGTTTACTGTATCTTTCCTTTTCTTTGTCAATCCATTGCTGAAGTGAATTCCTAGCATTTCCCCGCTCTTTTAACAACTTTGGCAATTCTTTTTCAAAATAATCCGCATAAACCAATTGATTAAAGTAATCAATCAAAACATTCTCTATCCCTAGTTTATTTATTTTTTTTTCTGACATTAATGATGGCGTTGTTAGTTTTGAGCCAAAATTTTCGTATACACAACCACAAAATTCACGTACCACTCTTTCATAATCTTCTTTGTTTGTTAGATTGTACTTAATGCGAAACATTTTATAAAATTCGCGCACAAGATAAAACGCCCACGGAAAAAATGCGTCAAAAGAATTTTGGTGCCATAAACTTGATACCGAATAATTTATAGCAAACAATTTTTCTTCTTCTACTTTAAGCTTTCCGTACTTTTCAATAAAATGACCCGACTTAATATTAACGATTTTGTCAAATAAATTTACTAATTGATTTTGGTTATCCTTCTCGAGCTCCTTCAATTTATTATCTAAATCTTGATCATTAAAATCCATGAAAAGTTTTGCATAACTATTGTTCTCTCTTTCATTTTTCCGAATAACTTTTTTATTCTTATTATTATCACCGAATATTTGCTTATTCATGTCAGTAGAATTTTCACGTTCTTGATTTTCTTTAATTCCATCAAGTGGAATCCCCTTTCTGAATTTAGTTACACTCAATGAGCGTTCTCTTGTCATAATATTTTTTTTATCATCATTATCACCGAGTATTTGTCCATTCATATCAGTAGAATCTTTACGTTTTTGCTCTTCTTTATCTTCATCAAGTGATTTTTTTCCTCTGAATTCAGTCATACTATTTGAACGTTTTCTCGTCATAAAATTTTTTTCATCTTGATTTTGAATATTGTCCCTAGTCAAGTCATCTTTTATCGATTTATCGGTTATCTTCAAAAATTCTTTTGATTCATAGATAATAATCCGATTTTTATCATTGATATTATTTTTGTTGTTTCCAGAATCTTTACGTTTTGTTTCTTTTACAAAATTCATTCCGTCCGTTTTAATCGGTATCTCCAAAAATTCTTTTTCGAGCTCACCAAAATAATTCATAATGCGTTTCAAATCACTATATTCTTCGATAATATTTTGATTTTTTTTTAAGTTTTCAACTTGGTATTTTGAATATGCATCTGGTTTTGTTGTCAATTGCTGGGTATCGAAGCCTTGATTCAGAAAATCTAAATTCTTACTACTTTTAAACTGCAAAAAACGATTCTTTATCATCAAAAACAATTTTGACAAACTGTATTTATAATAAACATAATCTTCCCTAGAAAAATTAACGTTTTCTGCTTGTTTAATTAGTTGATCAAGTTTAGTGGTTAACTTATAAATCTGAATGCACTGAAGAAATCTATCTCTCCTTATATGATTCGCGTTATAACAAGAATCAAGACCTTCCATATACAACGACAATATTGCGTCAGCAAATTCAATTAATGTATCCATGTTGTTTTTGAAATTCGATAAGCTATCGTCTTTAAAGCAGTATTTTATATATTTCTGAAAATGACAAGCAATATTGTTTATATAAACACTATCAACTGATAGTGGTTCTGCAACACCAGATGTTTCTTTTAATTTTAATTTTTTCTTATTTTCGGACACGGTTACCAAAAAATCTGCCACTAATTTGATATTGTCATCGTCTTCATTATCACGTATAGGTATACAAAAGTCTGTACACGCTAAAAAAAAGCTATACCATTTTATTTCCTTTATCTTTGCGTCATCTTGATTTTTAGCAAAATACTTATACCATTCAAACAACTGATCTAACGAAAAGCCTTTTTTTACACGCACATCCCGAACAACACCCTCACAACATAAATCACAATTTATTTGGTGTACATCAAATTTGTTTGTATTTTTAGATGCGGTAGTGATTGTATTAGCATTTTCATTAATTTCATTTCTCAATGGGAATCCATCTAATGATCTGTAAATTATTTTATTTTCCGGATTATTTTTTGGTTTATACCGCTGTTCCATCTCTTTTTTTCTCTGATTATTTAATTCTATTTGTTTTTCTAAAGATAAACTCTTCAAATTGTTTGTGTCAGTAATTGATTTTTTTATATACGCTTTTTGTAAACTTTCATTTTTCAGCTGGTCAGCAAGCTTTTGTATTTTTTCATTCAAAAAATTTTTTTGTTTTGATAAATCTCCACTATCTATAATTTTTTGCAACAAATCTTTTTTCGAGAGAAAATTAACGATTTTTATCAACATAAAAAACTTTGCCGGCAAGATACTCTCTAATTTAGCTCCTTTCCTCACGATTGGATATAAAAAGTTTCCATAAAAGTATTTAACGGTCTTCGCAAAAAGCTCAAGATTACCCATATCTAATGCCAAGCCGTTATTAAAACAATAACGATACAAAATACATATCATTTGATTTAAAAGTCCTGGCACCGGAGTAGCATTTGAATCCGAAGAAGGTAATTTCTCACTCCATCTAAACTTTTCCACAAACACAGCAAAAACATCAAAATCGCTGTTGTCTGTACTATCACCTAATTTCACGATGAAATCTAAAACGTCTTCATTAAGCTCAATAGTTCCATTTTGTAAATCCGCTGCCGAAACATCAATTTTGTTTAAAACTTTAGCCAATAATTGTTTTTGGTCTTTTTCTAAATTCCCATACAACTGTTGCCAATTTTCTGCATTAGTGCCATTATTAGCGCTCTTTAGGCCAAAAAATTGTTGAAAAGGCACAGCTTTTTCCGTGATTTTTAAATTATTGTTACTAATAGACTCAACAAAAAACTGTAATGTTCCCATGAACTCTGATGCTTTTTCTACATTAATTGTCTTATTTTTGTTGTTCGCAATTGCACTTATAAATTCAATTTTATAATTAGAGTTTTGAGCTCTGCTTTCAGTTGCGGCCTCAAACATACATTTTAAATCCAGTAAACTATATACCTCATAGATATTACTCTTCAACACACTATATAAAATTATCGGACTTTGAATTCCCAATGCTGAATCTTTTTTGAATTTACCATGAAGAGATTCAATTTGGCCTCTGATTAAAACAAATTTAACATCATATTCGTGTCCTTTATTTAAAGCTAAAATCTTTCTACTGTAATCATCATACAACCACTGTTCAATGCCAGTAAAAATTTTAGCTTTAGCATCACAAAAACAATTGACAACAGACAAGATAAAATCCAACTTCAAACACAATCTTTTTTCATCTTTTTCTAGTTTCAAATTTCTCTCATCAAAGTTATCTTTTATTTTATTGATAAACTTTTTAAACGTGATCATATTATCTATTTTGTTTTCCTTAGACAAAACACTTCCAATTTTACCAAAGTCATTTTTTTGATTCGGAAGATCACCTTCATAAAAATTTTTCACAAACCTAAATTTCTCATAATCTTTAGCTAATTTAACATCTGGATCTTGATTTTGACCACGCCCAAAGTTTTTGATTTTACTAAGATAACTCTCTTGTCCTTTTTTCTCTAATTCCTCAATTACTTTTTCACTCGGCGTAAAAGCTTTTTTTACCTTATCTCCCAATGCCTCCAAATCTAAAACATATTCTCCGTTATTATATCTGCTAAAAACATTAGAATGTTTAAATAATATTACCGCAGTTTCGTTTCGTATTTTTTCATTGCGTGCCTCTTGAGCACAGAATAAGCTCTCATCGAAGCCGCTTGGAATCAGTTTGACATAGATATTGTATAGATTTACTATGTTTTTAAACATAGACAACTTTAAAACATTTTCTTGGTCGTCGTCTGTAATCAGCTTACCGTAATCATATTTTTTTAGTATCAAATCATCTACCAACTTAAAAAAATATTTTTCTAAGGTTCTACATGATGTAATACGATCAAATTTCTCCAAATTCATGTTTACTAGTTTTTTATCTAAAAATAATATTTCCTCAGTTTCAGATGATGAATTGATTTCGATTTTATTCATATTTATTTTACCTCCAAAATTTTATATATTTACAAGCAAATTATTTTATCATACTGGAAAAAATAATTCAACTCAATATGATACATATTTATTTTAATACAAAAATTTTTGTCTGTCAATAGTAATTCAAATAAATCTTGTAAAATTTATTATTTCGAGGTATTTATATGTTTCAAAATTTTTACTCTGAAATTAATTTTACATCATCTACTTATACTTATATTTTAACATGCAAACTAATCTCGAAGGTATAGAAAAATACAGTATCAACATAAAATTTATATTCGGCGACATTTAATCTTTTACATATAAAATTACTTTTGAGTTTAAATTTATTTTTTCACCTTCCATTGGAAATTGCTTATAGATAAATTCGCCATTCCCGACAATCTCAAAATTTAATTTTGTTTTACTTAATTCTTTTTTTGCGTCACTAACACTCATATTTAAAAAATTCGGCACCAAAATTTCTTGTGTTTCGTTTAAATCCAATTCTTCCGAATTATATTTTCGTTTTACGTTTAAATATGGCAAAGCGTTTTCTAAAATTTCTTTCATAATTGGTCCAGCAACTTGTCCACCGTAATAAATTCCTTGTGGCTCGTCAATTAAAACCAACGTCATCACAATCGGATTTTCTGCCGGCGCAAAAGTTAAAAACGAAGCGATATATTTTCCTGATCGCCGCGGCAATTTTTCACTTGTCGCCGTTTTTCCACCGATTCTATAACCAGGAATATAAGTTTTATTTCCTGTCCCCTTTGCCACAACGCTCTCTAAAATTTTTTTCATAGTTTCCGATGTTTCGCGCGAAATTATATTTTTTTGCTCAGGAAATTTTATTTTTTTAATAATATTTCCTTCAGAATCTAAAATTTTTGTACCAAAATGCGGAGTAATTAATTTTCCGCCATTTACAACGCAAGAAGCCGCCCGCATTAATTGCAAGGGAGTAATTTGAAAAGATTGACCGAACCCCATCGTCGCCAATTCAACCGGTCCAACATTTTTTAATTTATGCATAATCCCAACTGCTTCGCCCGGCAAATCAACTCCGGTTTTATTTTTTAAACCTAACTTTTCCAGATACTTATAAAAATTTTCCGCCCCAAGTTTTTCCGCTATTTCCATAAAAACTGGATTACAGGAATTTTGTACGCCTTGCACAAAAGTTTCTGCGCCGTGACCTCTTGGAAATCTCCAGCATTTTATATTTCTTCCGCCAACTAATTTTACGCCTGAACAATTAAATTTTGTCTCAGGCGTTATTACTTTTTCTTCAAGTCCCGCTGTCGACGTAATTATTTTAAAAGATGACCCGGGCTCATACGTATCGTTAATACTAAAATTTCGCCACATATTATTTAGCAAATCATTTTTTTCTTTCGCCGTTAAATTTAAATCATTTACTTCAAATGGCTTATTCAAATCAAAATCAGGTTTGTTCGCCATCGCATAAATTTCACCATCATTCGGATTTAATAAAATTATTGCTCCGCGTTTCGCTTTTTTTGCTTTCACAGCTTTTTCTAATGCCTGCTCAGAATATTTTTGCAAAACCAAATCTAAACTCAAAACTAAATTATTTCCTGGTGTCGGATCTTTTCGATATTCGCCACCGTTTTTTATTTCTCGTCCGCTTGCATCCGTTTCAGTCATAATTTTTCCCGGCTCGCCTTTTAAATATTTGTCATATTTTGCTTCGAGACCAATTATTCCTTGATTATCTTTCCCAACAAATCCAATTACTTGCGACGCCAAATTAAAATACGGATAAATTCGTTTTATATCTTCGTCGATTACAACACCATTTAAATTTAATTTTCGAATCTCATCTGCAATATTTTTATCCACTTTTGTTTTTATTCGCTCAAGTGCAACACGTTTATTAATTTTTTTTAGTGTCTCAGCATAATCCAAATCCAACTTTTTTGCCAAAACACTCGCAACTTTTTCCGGCTCTTTTATTTGCGCATGAATAA
>CAMKTI010000073.1 GCA_946415665.1 uncultured Clostridia bacterium | reverse complement strand
TAACTATCGTGTGGAATACCAACTTCATGTTTTGTTTCGAATTAAGCCTTTACCTAGCTTGATGCATAATGCATCACGTCTAGCCGCAACAAATTTAATTTCCGACAATAAAAGTCTCTTGATATTTTTAGAATTTATATATGACTTAATTTATTTTGTCTGTTATATTCTGTTGAACTTTGCAAATGTGGATTTTGTCCTTTTACTTTTACATATTGATATCGATTACTTTGAGAAAGCGTACTATCTTCACCACCTTCTAACTCTTCTTTAATTTTCTCTTCAGATGCCGGTTCATAAAAAAATAATACGAGAGTAACAATAGCAAAAATCACTAACGGCGCAATAAAATAGAACCAAAAATTTATAAACGAAATCATTAATATTAAATTTAAAACTGTTACGCCTAAACTTAACAATCGCCAAAACCAAATATTTTTCCACCATTTTATTTTAGGGACAATTGCACCACTTTGTTTATTATTTGTTTGTTTCGCTTCATTATTAATATTAGTTTCATTAGTTTTACTCAAGTTTTCAGTTATATTACTAGCTACAATCAGTTTTATATTTGGTGCATTATCATTTTTTTCTTCAGTTTTTAAAGTTTCGACTTGCGCAGAATTATATTCTACGAATAAATTTACTACAGTTTTTTTGTTTTCTTGATCCCTGAGCCTATAATCAATATAAGCTTGGAAAAACTGCGCTATAAAATCTTTTTTGTCGTCATATTTTTCACAACCAGATTTCGATGCTATAAAATATAGCCTGTCTTTTATGCGATTTTCTTCCAAAAAATAGCTTTTAATTGCGGCTTCAAAATCATCTTCGTTGTCCGTTGTGATCTTGATGCAATCATCACATCCTGCACTTAGAATGTCAATAACGGCCATGCACTTCAACAGTTCTTTAATGTATTCAAAAAATTCTTTTCGGTATTCACCTTGCGGCGCACCGTTTGGATAACAATAATTTCTTATTTTGTTATACCATGACATGTCAAAAACAGACTTCAAAATCTGTTGATCATCGGAACTGAATTTTTTGATTTCTTGACTAAATAATTTCTCATTAGTATCACTATCATAACTAGCCTTGTTGTTATCAATTTCCGTTTTGTACATAGACAACAACATTTGTTTTGGCTTGTCAGAAATCGCCAGATTATTATCTACGCCACTTATCATTTTATTATTGCTGGTAAGAATGGAAATAAAATACGTAACAGCATTGTAATTACTTGCCGGTTCTACTTTATTAAAACCACTTTTCTCAGCCCAATAATTAAAAGAATATTTTGCTATCTCGTCAACAATTTTCCAAAGCCTCTCCGCATTTCCTTTGCCAAAAACAAAATCATGAAATGTCTTTGATTGCTGAGATGTTTTTACTTCAGCCTCAGACTTACTATTGTTTTCTTTCATCAGTTTTCTGCCTCCAAATTTCTTTTTCACCAATTATTATAAAATAAAAATTTTAATTTGTTAAGTACTTGAATTTATTTTTTGGCAAAACAAATATTTTTCAAAGTTAAAAACCAAACAGAAAATGATTTTTGTTATCCGATAGAAAAGTTAAAAAAAGTTTATAAATCAATAAGTCTTGATTGACTTGGATTTAAATTATAGAATTTAGCGGGCAAAAATTATTTTTTAATCGAGGCGATAATATTTGATAAAAACGATGATTATTTTTGGAACAAGACCCGAGGCAATAAACCTTAAAACACATAAACATTGGTTGATTTCAGTTGGATATTTTATGAAAATTAGTGTAAGCAAAGTTTAATTTCGTGTAACCATTTCTTTTACAAGCAAAAGATCCTGCGATTTAAATACATCTTTTTTGCTTTTTTTATTTGGTTATTGTGGATCTTTATTTGTATTTTGTTTCCCATAGTCTGGAAATTCTTTTGAATCATCTTTATCTTTACTATCTGACAAAAATTCAAGTGGTTTGTTAGAACTCAAACTTTCCTTAATTTCGTACTTCGTCGTAGGTTTATAAATAAATAATACGACAGTTAAAACAACAAAGATTACCAGTGGTGCAATAAAATAAAACCAGACATTTATAAAAGCAATTATTAACATCAAATTTATAACATCTGCAGTTAAGCTTAAGACACAACAAAGACCCCAAATATTTTCTCGCTTTATTTGTTTTATGTTCCTATGCTTGGGGTGTATGGTTTTTGTTGACTCTTTATCACATAAAAGTTTTTTCTGCTCTCTTGTGTTTACATACTTACTTTGTTCCATTAATTTCGCATCCTAAATTTTTTTATCGTTAATTATTATAAAATAAAAATTTTAATTTGTCAAGCGCTTGAATTTATTTTTCTGCAAGAAAAATGATTTTAAAAATCAAAAGCAAAAAATAAAATGATTTTTGTTATCCGCCAAAAAAGTGAAAAAAAGTTTACAAATCAATAAGTCTTGATTGGCGCGAATTTAGATTATAAAATTTAGCGGGCAAAAATTATTTTTTAATCGAGGCGATAATATTTGATAAAAACGATGATTATTTTTGGAACAAGACCTGAAGCAATAAAATTTATCTCGGTCATCAAAAAAATTTGTTCCGACAAAATTAATTTTGATTTAAAAATTTGTGTAAGTGCACAACATAGAAATATGTTGGACGAAGTTTTAAATAATTTTGGAATAAAACCTGATTATGATTTTAATATCATGAGTAAAAATCAAACTCTAAGCGAAATAAATTCGAAAATAAGTATTGAGCTTGAAAAAATTTTTAAGAAAGAAAAGTTTAATTTAGTTTTGGTTCAAGGCGATACAAATACAGCTTTTATTGGAGCACTGACTGCATTTTATAATAAAATTAAAATTGCACATATCGAAGCAGGTTTAAGATCTTTTAATAAATTTGAGCCATTTCCGGAAGAAATAAATCGTAAATTTATTTCGCAACTGGCAGATATAAATTTTGCTCCAACTCAACATGCAAAAAAAAATTTGCTAGCAGAAAATGTTGCGCAAGAAAATATTTTTGTGACAGGAAATACTGTTATTGATTGTATAAATTTAAATTTGAAAAAAGATTATGTGTTTGAGAATAAAATTTTGAGGGAAATTGATTTTGCGGATAAAAAAAATAAATTTATTTTAGTTACGGCTCATAGACGAGAAAATTTTGGCGCGCCATTAAAAAACATTTGTCAGGCGATATTAAAATTAAGCGAGAATAAAAATTTAAAATTTATTTATGCTGTTCATCCAAATCCAAACGTTAAAGATGTCGTTCATAATATTTTAGGCGGGAGAGAAAATATTTATTTAACTGAGCCATTAAACATAAAAGATCTGCATAATTTAATTTCAAAAGTTTATTTGGTAATGACAGATTCTGGTGGATTACAAGAAGAAGTTCCAAGTTTTAATAAACCTGTTTTAGTTTTGAGAAATGTTACGGAAAGACAAGAAGGTTTATTAACGGGAGCGTTAAAATTAATTGGCACTGATGAAAATAAAATTATCGAGAGCGTAAAAAAATTGATTGAAAATGATTTGGAATATAAAATCATGTGTAAAGCAAAAAATCCATTCGGAGATGGAAAATCTGCTGATAGAATTTATCAAGATTTATTGTTTTATTTTGATCCAATAAATAATAAAGCGGCGGAGGATTTTATTTTTGAATGTTGAAAATAAAATTGGGCAAAAAATAATTTGGCTAATTGTTTTTTTTGTTGTGATATGTTTTGTTTTGTTTTTGCTTGCGCTAAAAAATAATTTTATTTTTGATTTGATTTATGATTTTAATGAGGAAAAAGAATTTTTTAAGAACGAAAATAATGATCTGATAGATTTGTGTAAAGTAAATAAAAATAATTTTTTTGTTTGTATGAACGGCAAATTAAAATTAATGGATTTTATAAATGAGCAAGAAAAATGGAGCGAAAGTTTGAATTTTGTCGAACCAGTTTTTCAGAACGAAAAAAAAATATTTGGTGTTTCGGATATAAAATCGAATTTGGTGTCGATTTATAATCTCGACGGAAAATTATATGAAATAAAAATAAACGCAGGCGAAAATTTGCTCGCGTTTTTTGTTAGTGAAAATGGATGTTGTGTTTGCATTACAAAAGGAGAAAATTTTTATAATATAAATGTTTATAATCAGAGCGGCGAAAAAATTTTGTCAAATGTTTATCACGAGGAAAATATTTTTCCAATTGGAGCAGATATTTCGCCGGACGGAAAAATTTTGGCTATAGATTATGTTGATTTGAATAATATAAAACCTGAATCAAAAATTATTTTTATGCGCGTAGATAATCAAAATATTTTTGGCTCTGTGCAAGAAAAAGAAAGGTTTATTCACGGCATAAATTTTATTTCGAATGAGCAGATAATTTTGTTTGATAAGCATGAAATTATTTGTAAAGAGATTAAAAAAAATAATATAAAAGAAAAGTGGCGAATTAAATTTAATAGCATAATAAGTGAAATGGATTTTAACGAAAATTTTTTGGTGGTAAAAATAGATAATCAGACTGAAAGTTTTTTGCAGTCTGGAAGTTTGATAGAAATTTATAATATAAATTCAGGGCAAAAAAGAAGTTTTTTTGAGGCAAAAAATCAGATTGATTTCATAAATTTTGATAAAGAATTAAATTATATTTTGTTGGCAGGTCTTAATAATTTTTTTGTGATTGATGTAAACGGGAAAGTTTTGTTTGAAAATAATTTGACAGGTGAATATAAAAAAGCTTGCTTTTTAAATAAAGCAAATAAGATTTTATTTTTGCGAGACAATAAAATTTTGCTTCGGGAATTTGAAAAAAAATCAAATAATAATGGGAGGAATCAAAATGGATTTGAGCTTTTTGAAAAAAATTGACTGGACGTTTTTTAATTGGCTGGATATTTTATTTTTTGTGATATTAATTTATTTTATGCGAAAATATATGAAGCGTGGATTAGTCAGGTCGTTATTTAAAATGGCTTTAGGAGCATTATCTATTTTTTTATCGGCATTATTAAGTCCAGTTGTCAATGGGTTTATAAAAAATAAAACTCCATTTTATGATATTTTAAAAGGCTTGATAAAAAATATTATAGACTCGTCGCAAAACATAAATGCACAAAGTATTTCTGGAGTTGTCAAAGATAATATTATCAGCAATCCAGAGGCATCGCTCGGAATAAGTCGTGATTTACTAAACGAGATTTTAATTCCGGATGTAATTAAAAATAGATTTTTGTCAGTTAATCATTTGGGAATCAGTAAAATTTTAAATTTAGAAACGTTAAAAGATTATTTAGCCGGAGGTTTGGCGAATATTTTATTAAATATAATTTGTATCGCTTTAACTTCGGTTTTAATTTTTCTGATTTTATCTTTTATAGATAAGTCGCACAACTTGGTTTATTATTTGCCGTTTTTAAGTTTTGTAAATAAATTTGGCGGAATTGTTATAGGATTGTGTTGGGGAATAATATTTCTTTTGATATCGTGTGTGTTTATTTCTTTGGTGATCGATTTGCCAAGTTTGCAATTTTTAAAAATAGCGTTTAGAGAATCAAAATTCGCAATTAAATTTTATGATTGGAATCTTATATTGCATTGGGTGATGAATTTTATTCCGGGATTAAAAATAAATAAATAGATGATATGTAATTTTTTTTTGAGAAACAAGAAGCCGTGACTAAAAAATCACGGCTTTTTTATTTTTATTAGCTTTATTATAAAATCTCTTCTCTTTTGTTTTCGTCGCTGTCTTCTTCTTTTATTTCTTCTTCTGGTTTTTCTTCGTTGTCAATGTTATTTCCTATTTGTTCTATTTGTCTAATGTCGTTTTCAAGCCGTTTAGTCTGACAATTTATCTTCGATAGAACATTTTGTTTTAGCATGTTTATATTTTGTTGTATTCGGTCGAACACATCATATATGGAATTTTGTGGCGGTTTATTTAAATACTGGCTTGCTTTAGTAGCAAGATATTTTCGACGTTCCTGACGATATTGTTTAATCCCTTTGTAAACAATTGATGCCAACAATGTAGCAAGGAAAATATAGTTTAAAATAGAACTCCAAGCAAAAATCAGTGAGCACGCAAATAAAACTGACGGAGTGATGGTTGCAACCGCATCCAAAATTAATGACCAAAGCTTATTCTTTTTCGAAATTCGTTCTAGTACGTTGTTAAGCATTTTAAACATTTTTTCCATAATTTTTGTTACCGGTTCGCCTATTCCTTCTTTTAGTTTTAGTTTTAATAGGTCTTCTTGTTTTAATTCGTCTAGTTCTTCTGTTAACTGTTCAATTTTATTCTCCATTTCCGTTTTTAAACTTTGTATTTGTCCTTTTATCTTGTTTAAGAAAAAAATCTTACGTATAGGATTAACGAGCGTTAGATCTAACAAAATGTTTTTTAAAAATGAACCCATATATCCCCAAAATGTTCTCCTTATAGCAAATTGTTCATCTTTGTCTTTTTTTATGTCCAAGTTTAAATTTGAATTATCTTTATTGTTCTCGTTGGGAATTCCAAGAACTTCTTTGATCTGTGTAAGCGTGCCATTAAACAGTTTTTCTAAGTTTTCTCTCGCGGTTTCATAATTCTGAACTTTTTCTTGTAACTGAGCCAAGACTTCTTTTTTATCTGACTGCTTACTTTCAAATGCAAACAAATCACTAGCAGAATTAACGAAATCCAAGGTGATCTTTTTAATCTTGTCATCTTGTTCCGACATCAATTTTTCTTTTTCTTTTGTTTTCATCAATCCAAAAACCAAAAATGTTCCTAATTCACACTCAAAATTATTTTCTCCTTTGGCAATTTCAGACACTAAATCAAAAATTGAATTAAACCAATATCCAGTATCACTATACATTTGCATATCGGCAAAAGCTGGATTTCCTTCATAATTACCTATTATATAATCGATTTTTTCTTCCACCTTCGACGTATTCTTTTTTACAATTTTAGGTGCATTAGATTGATCCAGCTCCTCTACTTTCAAATCACCACCATTTCCCTTATCCAGCTGACTGATAAAATTACTCAATATCTGCATCTGTTGTATATAATCGGGATTATTGTTTATTTTAATCTTGCTAAATATCTCAAACAAATCTCTATCATATTTAACCAACTGTTTTAATGCATTGGCAAGATTTCTTGCTTCTCCATTTTTCAGTAATCCATAAGAACACATATAGTTATTATTATCTTGTACACTGCCTTGATTGAAGGCATAGTCAATTCCACCACAATCCCAATTTTCGTTTTCCTTCATAACAAAACTCCTCCATTTAAAAATCTTTGCCGCAATCACATCTCAAAACGACATAATAATTTTAAACCAAAATTTTTTATTTGTCAAGAGTAACTCAAAATTTTTATTTGTTTTTTATCGGTTTAAATATTTAATTTGATTGTTTGCTTAAAAATTCTTACCGTTTATTTATGTTTTTGCGCCAATCACTTATCGTTCTACTTGTTTTATTTTTCGAATGCAATAAAAAATTTCTTTTGATATCGTGTGTATTTATTTCTTTGGTGATTGATTTGCCAAGTTTGCAATTTTTAAAAATAGCGTTTATGGAATCAAAATTCGTAATTAAATTTTATTACTGGAATTTTATATTGCATTGGGTGATGAATTTTATTCCGGGATTAAAAATAAATAAATAAATAGATGATATGTAATTTTTTTTTGAGAAACAAAAAGCCGTGACTAAAAAATCATGGCTTTCTTGTTTTTATTAGCTTTATTATTCAAAATTATCTTTTTCTGAATCATCTTTTTCTGATTCTTGTATTACTTCCAATTCTGGTTTTTCTTCGCTGTTATTCTTATGGTTTTTTAATGTTTATTCGCAAGGCTTCTTCAGTTCCATTTGTCTGCGATAAAAGTTTCTCTTTTTGCTTAGGCATAATACTTTCCTCTTGGAAGAATAATTTTTTCTTGTGAGATAATTCCTGTTTCTGTAAACATTTACTTGCTTTAACAGCAAAATATTTTCGACGTTCCCGCCAATATTGCTTAAAACCTTTGTAAGCAATTAATGCTAAAAACGCAAAAAGAAAAATATATTTTAAAACAGGGCCCCAAGCAAAAAACAATGAGCACACAAACAAAACTATTAGAATGTCTACAACCAAATTTAAAATTAATGACCCAATATTACTCTTTTTCAAAATTTGTTTTTATATTTTGCCAATCAATTGTTTTGACTTTTGGTAAAATTGGTCATTTTTCTCTAGTCAGCGTTCACATAAAAAGCGAATCAAAAATAAAAGCAAGGGAGATGGTAGA
>CAMKTI010000072.1 GCA_946415665.1 uncultured Clostridia bacterium | reverse complement strand
ATTTTATTTTTAATTAATTTTCTTTTACGGCAAAAAAGTTTTTATTGCAAAAAAATAATTTATGTGTTAGCGTACCAATGAAGTAAATTAAGTAGAGAAAATAAAGGAGGTATTTTTTTATGATGGATAAAAATAAATTACGTGATCCCGAAAATTTTGCTCGGATAAAACATCTTTTGTCTGGACGAGATAAAAAATATGTTGATATTTTGTGCGAGTGGAAAGAAGTAAGTGATGAGCTTAATAAAATTAAGTTCGAAGTTGAGCAATTAAAAAACAAACAAAATTTGGCTTCGAAAGAGATTTCTAAATTAAAATCTCAAAAACAAGATGCCCAGGAGCTTCTGGCAGAAATGAAAAATTTGTCAGATGCAGTAAAAACTCTTTCTGAAAAGGCAAAAATTATTAAAGAGAAAATAGATGTGTTGACATATGAGATTCCTAATATTCCACACGAAAGTGTTCCATTTGGAAAATCTGATTTGGATAATCAAGAGATTCGCAAATTTAAAAATCCAACAGAGTTTGATTTTTCCCCAAAAGCTCATTGGGAATTGTGTGAAAGTTTAAATTTAACGACAGCAAGTACAGCTGCGAAAATTACGGGCACAAGATTTATAATTTATAAAAATTTTGGTGCGCAATTAGAACGAGCATTAATAAATTTTATGTTGGACACGCATAAAAAATCTGGTTATCAAGAAATTTTTCCGCCGTTTATTGTAAATCAGGATAGTATGCGTGGAACTGGTCAATTGCCAAAATTTAAAGATGATGCTTTTAAACTTGAAGGATTAGATTATTATTTGATTCCGACGGCGGAAGTTCCTGTTACTAATATGCATCGTGATGAAATTTTAAATGGTAATGATTTGACGATAAAATATTGTGCTTACAGTGCATGTTTTCGTGCGGAAGCCGGTTCAGCAGGAAGAGATACACGCGGATTAATTAGACAACATCAGTTTAATAAAGTCGAATTAGTAAAATTTTCACGTCCGGAAAATTCTTATCAAGAGCTTGAAGATTTATTAAATCAGGCCGAAAAAATATTAAAACTTTTGGATTTGCCGTATCGTGTTGTAAAATTATGTACGGGTGATTTAGGATTTAGTTCGGCGATGACATATGATATAGAAGTTTGGATGCCAAGTTATGAAAGATATGTGGAAATCTCGAGTTGCAGTAATTTTGAAGATTTTCAAGCGCGTCGGGCAAATATAAAGTTTAAAGATAACCCAAAAGATAAAGCAAAATTTGTGCATACGTTAAATGGAAGCGGATTAGCAGTCGGACGAACAACAGCAGCTATTATTGAAAATTATCAAACGAAGGACGGGAAGATAAAAATTCCTGATGTGTTGGTTGATTATATGAATGGCATTAAATTTATAGGTTAAACAAAAATTAATTATTGGAGGATTAAATATATGAGTGCTGATGAGAATTTAGTAATTGATAAAGAAGCGAGGATTGTAAGTTTTATTATTGATATAGATCATGAAACTTTTGAGGGTGCGTTGGATCGTGCTTATCAAAAAAGAAAAAATAATATTAATATACAAGGCTTTCGCAAAGGTAAAGCACCGAGAAAAATAATTGAAAGTATATATGGAAAAGAAATATTTTATGATGATGCGGTAAATGATGTATTGCCGGATGAATATCAAAAAACGGCAGAAAAATTTTTAAACGGAAATGATGAGCAAGATGAAATAGAAACGGTTGGAAATCCGGAGTTTGAATTAGTAAGCGTATCTGATGACGAAGGAGTAAAATTAAGAGCTAAATTAGTTTTGCGACCAGAAGGTGAAATTGATAATTATAAAGGGCTTGAATATGTCGAAGCAGAAAATATTGCTTTAAACGAAGAAGATATTAATAAGATAATCGAAGAAGAAAGAAATAAAAACGCAAGAATTATGACGGTTGAGAGACCAATTGAAATGGGGGATATGGTAAATTTAAATTGTCAAGGTTATGTAGATGGCAAAGCATTTGCTGCAGGAAAAGCAGAAAATTATGATTTAGTAATTGGTTCGAAGACTTTTATTGATACTTTTGAGGAGCAATTAATTGGTGCAAGTGCTGGCGATGATGTTGAAGTAAATGTTGTTTTTCCAGAGAAATATCATGTTGAAGAATTATCGAGTAAGCCGGCGTTATTTAAAGTTAAAATTAATCGCGTTAGCAAAAGAGAATTGCCGGAGCTAGATGATGATTTTGCACAAGAAGTTTCTGAATTTGATAGTTTCGAGGAATATAAAAATGATATTAAAAATAAACTTGAAGAAAGAAATAAACAGGCTAAAAAAGACGAAGAATTAAATCAGCTGCTTGATATTTTGGCAAAAAATGTTATCGTGGATATTCCAAAAGTTATGCTTGACGCAGTAAAAGAGAATATGTTAAATAATTTTGAGCGGAATTTGCAAAATCGCGGATTAAATTTAAAATCGTATTTAACCTATGCAAATAAAACTCGGGAAGCTTTATTAGAAAGTTATAATGATGAGGCAGAGAAGCAATTAAAAATTAGGTTAGCTCTCGAAGCAATTGTACGAAAAGAAAATATTATTGTTACGGATGAAGATCTGGAAGATGAAATTAAAAAGCTTATTAGTCAAACAGGAATGAGCAGAGAAAGATTGGAAAGTTTATTAAATGATCAAGAGAGAAAAAATATGAAAAAAGATATTGCGGTTCAAAAAGCTGCAGATTTTGTTCATGAGAATGCAATTGCGATAAAGGCAAAAAAAGATGAAAGCTCGGAAGGTGTCGGGAATATAGAAAACGAATCGGATCAAGAAACAGTTGATTCTGATGAAGATGAAAATATAGTAGAAAAAGATGGTGTTGAGAAAGTGCAAGGCGAAATAAATAAAGAAATTGAATCAGCGGAAAATAATGAGTAATTAAATTAAAAGTATAAAAATTTTGGAGGTTTTAAAAATGAGTTTAGTTCCGTATGTAATTGAGCAAACAAGTCGCGGAGAAAGATCTTATGATATTTATTCGCGTTTATTAAAAGACAGAATAATTTTTTTAGGTGATGAAGTAAATTATGTGACAGCGAGTCTTGTTGTTGCGCAACTTTTATTTCTTGAAGCAGAAGATCCAGAGAAAGATATAAATTTATATATAAATAGTCCTGGTGGCTCTGTTTCGGATGGATTTGCAATTTATGACACGATGCAGTTTATTAAAGCAGATGTTTCAACGATATGTATTGGTTTAGCAGCAAGTATGGGAGCGTTTTTATTAGCAGCAGGAGCAAAAGGAAAAAGATTTGCTTTACCAAATGCAGAAATTATGATTCATCAGCCTTTAGGTGGAGCACGCGGTCAGGCTACGGATATAGAGATACACACCAAGCAAATTTTAAGAGTGAAAAAAAGATTAAATACGTTGCTTTCTGAAAACACTGGAAAGCCATATGATATTGTTTGTAATGATACTGAACGAGATAATTTTATGACGGCAGAAGAAGCTCAAGAATATGGATTGATTGATGAGATTATCACGAAAAAAATATAAATAGGGGAGTTTTTTAGATGCCAAAAGAGTTATGCTGTTCTTTTTGCGGTAAAAATCAAGATCAAGTAAGAAAAATGGTGTGTGGACAAAATGCATATATTTGCGATAGTTGTATTAAGTTATGTTTGGAAATCGTAAACGAGAGTAAAGAAGAAATTAATATAAAATCGAAAGTTAGTGGAGATATTTTTTTGCCACAGCCAGCAGAAATTTTAAAGATTTTAAATGATTATATAATCGGGCAAGACGAAGCAAAAATAACTCTTGCGGTGGCAGTTTATAATCATTATAAGAAGATGCTGGCATATGACAAGAAAGAAGATGTTGAAATAGAGAAAAGTAATATTTTAATGATTGGAGCAACTGGTACAGGAAAAACTCTTACGGCACAAACTCTTGCAAAAATTTTAGATGTGCCATTTGCGATTGCTGATGCAACGAGTTTAACTGAAGCAGGATATGTTGGCGAAGATGTCGAAAATATTTTATTAAGATTAATAAAAGCTGCTGGCAATGATATAAAAAAAGCTGAGCGCGGCGTACTTTATATAGATGAGATAGATAAAATTTCGCGCAAATCAGAAAATCCATCGATTACGAGAGATGTTAGTGGAGAGGGTGTACAACAAAGTTTATTAAAAATTCTTGAAGGAACGATTGCTTTTGTGCCACCACAAGGAGGAAGAAAACATCCGCATCAAGAGTTTTTGCAAATTGATACGCGAAATATTTTATTTATTTGCGGCGGTTCTTTTAGCGGAATCGAAGAAATAATTAATTCGAGGCTAAATAAAAAGATTATTGGATTTTCACGTGATGAGATAAAAAAACATGATTATAAAGTTTTAAAACAAGTTAAAAGTGATGATTTATATAAATATGGATTGATTCCGGAATTTGTTGGGCGTTTGCCGATTTTAATAACGCTTGATGAATTAAATAAAAATGATTTGGTCAGAATTTTGACAGAGCCAAAAAATGCTTTGATCAGGCAATATAAAAAATTATTTGAAATGGATGGAGTTGAGCTCGAGTTTGATGAACAAGCACTTGAAAAAATTGCTGATATGGCATTACAAAATAAAACTGGAGCACGCGGTTTAAGAGCAATAATAGAAAATTTTATGACACAAATTATGTTTGACGTTGCGAATGATTTGAAAATAAAAAAGTGCGTGATAAAACTGGACTCTGCTTCTGGAGAATTTATACATGAGTTTATTTATGATGAAAAAAACGAGCGAAAAAGATTAGCAAAACAAGCGTCTTAGGATAAAAAAAAAAAAAAATATAAAGAGCATTGCTTTGGGGACTAAAAAATTTGGTTTCGGGCAATGCTTTTTTTGTGTTAATTTTATTTTGAACATAAAAATTATGAACTCAGATTTTAAAAAAGGTTAGTTTTAAATGCAAAAATTATTGAATTGATGTATTTCTCTTTTTTAGTGTACTATAAATTTAAAAATATAATTTTCGCAATAAAAACTTTTATATAAAAATGATTTTTTTATTGACAAAATGGTGAGAATATATTAGGTAGCTTTTACTAAAATAAAAATTGGTGCGTAAATAGGAAATGCAATTGTTAACGGAAATACACGCCAAAATTTTTTTTTGCCACTCATTTTCTTAAAGGTGTTTTTTTTTCTCAACCAATTTTACTTTCCATATAGTTAGTAATTTTGACCTAATACAACAATGTGTACTATAAATTTTTGCTCGATTTTGGAATAACTGCTTTCGATCTACACCTTCATTTTCTCTATATCTATAATTGATAAAAAAAGTATTGTAGTGATTAGAAAGTTTGTTTATTTTATCTTCAATTTCGTTTATATCTTTTTCAATGGTTTTGTTATTTATATCTTTTATAGCTGTATTAGGCAGCGTTCACATAAAAAGTAAAACAAAAGTAAAAGCAAGGAATAAGGGATGTGGTAGATATAAAAATAGAATCAAGCTTATCATAACGAGTAAAAACTTTTCTAAAACGTTTCAATCTCAGGAAATATCGCTCGATATTATTGCGTTGTTTATAAAGTTGTTTATCATAATTCCAAGGTAACTTGTGATTTTTTTTTAGGTGGAACAACTGCCTTAAACCCGTGATTCTTGGCTAAAATTAAAGTTTTATCACCTTCGTAAGCTTTGTCCATCAGGAGATAATTATTATTTTTGGAATATATGGATTCAATCAACTTCTTCCTTCTGGAGCATTGTGAGAATTGCCAGGAGACAAATGAAAAATTGTTCGACATGAAGATATACAACATGGTTGTAACTTCGTTGTTAATTCTCTTTTGAATGTCCAGTACTCTTTTTTTGATAATTATTCTTGTTTGTATCTGGACTAATCTTTATGTTTGCACTATCAATAAAGAGTATCGAATCCTTTTCATTAAGCGATTTTTGTTTTTTCATAGTTTCTAAAATTAAGGTTTTAAAGTCTTAGAAAAAAAGTAATAGTTTGCGCAATTATAGTGTTCTTTAACCATCTACTAAATTGTGCGCCACTAGTTTTTCATAGTCGACAAATTTAATTTACTCTACTTGAATATCCTCTGCTATTTTATTTTAATTTAAATTTTTAAACAAAAAAAACTCGACGAATCGAGTTTTTTTGTTTGAAATAAACCTACCTAACGACCGGCATACAAAGCGTATTACTTTTTACGCTACCAGTTGCTCCTCTTTGTGCATTGTATTTAGCAAATAAACTTTCATTATTGTCATAACCAGTACAAAGAAAACCGTCGGCTTCGTAAGCGCGACCTGACAACTGCAAAAGTGATAATATGAAATTTGCAATCCTCTGTAAGAATGATAATTCATCAGTCTTACAGGTGTTTAGAGAATCTGCAGCATATTTCAATATTTCACAATATCCTGTGATTTCCTTAAATACAGGTGAATTTATAATTTTTCTCTTGTTTTGTAATTTTTCAGAGAGCTTATCGATATCATCTTTCATACTTGACAGCTTTTCTTTCTCATCATCCGTAAGAAGCTCATCAAGGTAGAAGTCACGGTCTCCCAGAAAACGATACTCAAGAGTAATCTGAGATTCTTTAGGGGCATCTTTTTTAAATCTGAGAAGAAAATTTTCAAAATCCTTTCCTGAATCCTTATTCTTTCCTGAATCCTTTACTGATTCGTATTTAGTCTCAATTCTATTTGCAAACTCATCCATCATGTCGTTAGTAATGTACAGCGGCACCTTTTCTCCCGAAGAATTTACCCTTTCAAATTCACGCGCTGTGTCACTTGGATTGTCCACTTTACCCTTTTCGTCGTATTTTACTGTTTTCCTAATATACCCTATGAGCGTTTTTAAATATTCTTGTTGCTTTGATCTCCGCTCTTCCTCAAGTTCTCTTAGTGGTTCCAAATTTTCAAACACAAATTGCAGAGCCTTATCCGATACAGCCATGTTTTTAGCTTTTTTAGCTTTGCCATTTGAATTTTGTAGCAATTTTTGAAATTCCTTAAATTCTTTTTCACTTTCACCTTCGAGTGCTTGTTCTTCAATTTTTATACTTTCTATAGTTTTAAATTCATCACTGTTGAATAAATTACGTAATTCATTATCCATCTCCGAAAATAGTTTCCTAACTATTTTAAGAGATTTGCCATTCAATTTTATTGAATTTAACTCTCCACCAGAATTCAATTCACCACCTTTTTCATTTGGTAGTTTACGCACCTCACAAGCATAACGTAACATTAAAATTACATTTGAAAATTGATGAAGATCTATTTCTTTCTTCTCAAAAAGTTCACCAGCTATCGAAATTAAGGTATCCAAATTTTTATCATTTGATAAATAAGCTTTATCTAGCAATACACCAGACAACTTACGATACCAACCGCACGCATCATCGAAACCCCCTCCACCAGTTCCACTCTTATCATTGAAAAACGCTTGTGTATATTCATTAGCATTTATGCCTTGCCAAGCTCTTTGTTCATAAACTTTATTAATCTTTCGCCCTTTCTTCTTTGCATCTTCTGCATCCATATCATCAAAGTCACCAATTTTACGATCGAAAATGAGTTTTGCGTTAAGCAACATTCCCGTATTTTTCTGCTTCTTTAAATAATCACTGACAATAAATCTATGCAACGGATTAGTTGCTTCTAAAGTACCATTGGTAATGTTTACATAGAAACCATCATAGCGCACAGTACCATCGTCTCTTGATAATTCTACAAATTTGCCTGTTTCTTCAAACTTATTATATTTTTTACTTGGATCGACAGGGTCTTCCTTGGATACCACTTTATATAATGGCAATCGTCCCAAAGTTCTTCTTTCTGCTGCTATTTTGCCTTTTTCTTCTTCTGTAAGATTAATCTGGATGCCATCTGATCCGTACTCTGGGTAACCATTAAGAATACCCAATGATATAACGTTATCCTTATCATACAAACATGCAGATGATAAAGCTTGGTTCCTCCGCTCTTCACTAGTGATGTCTTTATTATTGTTAATCAGCCTTACATACATCCCATCGTCAACCATCCCCTTTCTTACCATATCGAACGCCATTTTTTGCACAAGCTCCTCCACTGTAGCGTTTGGGCTTATATTTACACCAACCTCAATAGTCTTACCACCCTTCTTAAGAAAGACACTATAAGCCACTAAATCATTAGTATTACTTGCTTCTTTCATAATAAAATCCTCCTTTTTTAAAACAAACAAACAGATAAACAAAAATTTTGTTGTACAAATTACAACAAAGCACAAAACCAGCATTTTACATTAAAAAATCATATTTACGGCGCA
>CAMKTI010000071.1 GCA_946415665.1 uncultured Clostridia bacterium | reverse complement strand
TATTGCTTTTTTTCTTTAAAACCTTGATTTTAGAAGCTACGAAAAAGCAAAAACTGCTTAATGAAAAGTATGATATGTTCTTTATTGACAGCACGAGCATAAAGGTGAGTCCAGATGCAAACAAGAATAAAAATAATCAGGAACAAAGCATCGGACGTTCGAAAGGAGGTCTGCAACGAAGTTGCACCTATGTTGTACATCGTTGTGTCCAGTGATTTTTCGTTTGTCTCCTGACAATTCTCACAATGCCACTGAAGGAAAAAAGTTCATTGAATCCATATATTTCAAAAATAATACTTGTCTCCTGACGGGCGGAGTTTACGAAGATAATAAAAATTTGGCTTTAGCCAAGGTTCATAGGAGTTATGATAAACAACTTTATAAACAACGCAATAATATCGAGCGATATTTCCTGAGATTAAAACGTTTTAGAAAAGTTTTTACTCGTTATGATAATCTTGATTCTATTTTTATTTTTACCATTTCCCTTGCTTTTATCTTTTATTTGCTTTTTATGTGAACGCTACCTAAATCTATGATATGTTCTCTTTTTTATTTTTTTCTGCTTCCCTTATTTTCTTTTAGTCATTTTACCAAATTCTTTTTTTACTGTCTTTTATTTTTATTTTGTGTAGACGTTCTCTAATATCGGAAATGATGATTTTAATCACAAAAAGCTTGATAAAAATAAAATTGCTCGAATATAATATTTTTGAATGAGTATGTTATAATCGAAAAAAATCCGGAGGGTTTGTTATGAAAAAATTAAATGTTGCTGTAATTTACGGCGGGATTTCGAGTGAGCATTTAGTTTCACGAGCTTCTGCCAATACAATTATTTCAAATTTGTCGCAAGAAAAATACACTGTTATTCCGATTTACATAAACAAGGAAGGTTCTTGGATTATGTATGACAATTACAAAGACGATTTAAAAGATTTTAAGTGGGAAAAAATTGGTGTCGATGTTTCTTTAAGTGTTAATCAAACACAAAAAGGACTTTTGCGGCTTGTGCGTGATAAAGCAAAATTAATTTCTATTGATATTGTCTTTCCAGTTTTGCATGGTTTAAATGGTGAAGATGGGACAATTCAGGGATTGTTTGAATTTTCAGGAATTCCTTATGTTGGTTGCGGAGTTTTGTCTTCGGCAATTTCGATGGATAAAAGTTTTATGCGATTGGTTGCAAAAAACGTCGGATTAAATCAAACAGAATATTTGTCGTTTAAAGCAAATGATTTTAAAAAAGAGCCTGATAAAATAGTAAGATTAATAAAAAAAGAGATAGATTATCCGTGTTTTATAAAACCGTGTAACGGCGGTTCATCGATTGGAATAAAAAAAGTTCACGATAAAAAAGAATTGCTGGAAGCAATCGATTTAGCTTTGCATCATGATAAAAAAATTATGGTGGAGAAAGCGATTTGCGGAAGAGAATTTGAATGTGCGGTTTTAGGCGATTCTTTTAGTGGCGAAATAAATGTGTCAGGTGTTGGCGAAATAAAGTGCGAGCATGAATTTTATGATTATGATGCAAAATATATGGACAAAAGCTCTTACACAGTTATTCCAGCTGATTTGACAAAAAAAGCTATTAATACGATAAGAGATTATTCGAGCAAAATTTTTCAAGCTGTTGATGGTTCTGGACTTGCTAGAATTGATTTTTTTGTTGAAGACGGAACCAATGAAGTGTTTTTTAACGAAATAAATACGATGCCCGGTTTTACTTCGATAAGTATGTATCCAAAATTATGGGAAGCAGAAGGGATTAGTATCGGAGTTTTATTGGACAAATTAATTGATTTGGGATTAAAAAAAGGTTTGGGGCGCGAGCAAAAGATATGGAAAATCGAGCAATAGGGATTTTTGATTCAGGCATTGGCGGTTTAACTGTTTTAAAACAGATAAAAAAGATTTTGCCAAACGAAAATATTATTTATTACGGTGATAATTTTAATAATCCATATGGCAATAAGCCGAAAAAAAAAATTTTTGATTTGAGTGTTAGGATAATAAATTTTTTGCTTGAGCAAGATATAAAAATAATTGTGATTGCCTGTAATACAGTCAGTGCAACTTGTTTTTGTGAGTTAAATAAAATTTTTGGTCATAAAATAAAAATCATGGAAATAATAAAATCCGGTGTCGAAGCCGGATTTTTGTCTGTGAAAAAAAATAAAATTAAAGATAAAAATATAGTTTTGCTTGCAACCGAAGCAACAGTAAAAAGTAATTTGTATCAAAAATATTTTTATGCTAAAGATCCGCAAATTAATTTTTATGCAAAGGCTTGCGGGGATTTTGTTGACTTGGCAGAAAAAAATTTGTTTGACGCAAAAATTTCGTTTGATGTTTTAAATAATGAGCTGGAAGAGTTTAAATCTAAAAAAATAAATTCGTTGATTTTGGGTTGCACACATTTTCCGTTACTTAAAAATCGAATCAAAAAAATTTTGCCATCGGTAAAAATTGTTGATCCGGCAGAATTTCTTGCTTTACATACGAAAGAATATTTGTCAAAAAATAAAATTTTAAATGCCGAGGAAAAGCCGAAAATTATTTTTTATACAAGCGGTGATGTTAAAAAATTTCGCATAATAGCCAATGAAGTTTTAAATTTTAATTATCCACCGAAGATTTTTGTCCATAAAATTTTAAAATAGCGACAGGCTAATTTTATTTTTTAATGTATGAGTAGGAGAAATAAAAAAATGATTAGGTTGTGTGAAAAAAATGATTTGCAGGATATTTATGAGATGATAAAGAAAATGTGTCACATATCATGGAAAAATTTTTATCCGGAAAGATCTATTTGTTACGCGACAGAAAATTTGTTTTGTTTGGAGCGGTTATACAAGATTTTTTTAGATTATGGAATTTATGTAATAAAACTTGACAAAAAAATAATTGCTTGCGGTGCATTTGAAATAAAAGAAAAAATTGCGTGCCTAAAAATAATTTTTGTCGACGTTGTTTTTCAAAGATATGGATTCGGAACAAAAATTTTAAAGTTTTTAGAAGCAAAAATTAAATTTCTTGGAGCAAAAAAAATCTCAGCTAAAGTAAATTTATCTGCGATTGCTTTTTATAAAAAAAATGGTTTTGAACATAAAAATCAAACGTTAAATTATGATGACGGATGTTTTGTTATGGAAAAAAATATTTTGTAGTCATGATTTTAATGATATGTATTGGACGCTGAACAGAAATATGATTTACTTAATTTCTGTGTGAAAAATAGTCGAAAATAAAAATGCCCCTTCAAGGACTCGACCATTGGACCCACTGATTAAGAATCAGTTGCTCTATCAACTGAGCTAAAGGTGCAAACAAGCTTTATTTTACATATAAAAAATATTTTGTCAAGACAAAAAAATAATTGCTTACGGCACCTTTAAAATAAAAGAAAAAATTGCGCGCTTGAAAATAATTTTTGTCGACGTTAATTTTCAAAGATATGGATTTGGAATAAGAATTTTAAAATTTTTGGAGCAAAAGTTAAATTTTTTGGAGTGAAAAAAATCTTAGATACTGCCTACACAGAGAAGATAAAAAAGAGAAATAAACTGTAAAATAAGATATAATTGAGAGAAATAAAAAAAGGAGCAAGAAGAAAGTTGGAGCCAATGGAACGGTACCTGACAGGTCAGCCAGGACAACGTTGAGGAATAGCCAACAAAGATAATCGGAAGTTTATCAATGCGGTTGTTTGGGTACTTAAAAGAGGATCTTCATGGAGAAATTTGCAGCTTGATTATGAAAAGTGGGAGACAGTTTACCAAAGGTTTATTTCGATAGCAGCGAAAAAGTATGTGAAAAAAATTAATAGACTCGAGTTATGTAAAAATACATCAGTATGCGGCTGGGACTCGCAGCAAAAATCACGCCATATTAAGGACAAAATTGCTCTCAATTTAGAAATATACTTAGCTGTCAATGAGTGCGAAATGCCTGTCAAATTCATAATTGCAGAAGAAAAACGGGCCAATTGCAAAGAAACTATTAACTTAATCAAAAATATCGATGCAAATTTAGTTTTCGCAGATTGCGCCTACGATACTAACATTTTGTCTTATATTGCTGAACAAAACATGAAATCGGTTATTTTTCCTAAGCGCAACAGAATCGAGCAACGTAACAAAATTTTAAGGTTTTAAAGCAAAAAGGCAATGAATCCGTTGCCACATAAAAAAATAATAGATAGAGAGAATACAAACTATCTCTGAAACAACTTCTTGAAATATGCTAACTTACAATGTGAAATTTTTTTTGAAAGTGATTTTATATTGCTATTTTATAAAAAAATTTGAATTGCCTCTTGACAAATAAAAAATTTTGTTTTAAAATGAATATTGCAGGGTGAAAAAAGACATCTTTTTTTTTTGATAAATGTTTCTTTTATAAAAAAGGAGAGATTCAAAATGAGTGAAAATCTAAACAAAGAAATTACAGTAAAAATAAAACTTCCGGATAAAGAAGTAATTGAAGTAAAAACAAGTCCGGAGGCTACGTTTAAAAAGTTTTTGGAAGCAGCTTTGTCTCAACATTCTGATATGAAAGATTACGGTTATGTAAAATTTAAATACAAGTGCAATATTTGGGATACAGCTGAACAATGGGTTGGAAATCAGGATCAACTTAAGAAAAAACAAACACTTGTGTTCAACAAAAGAACGCTGGAAGAAAAACGTTATTCTATACACAAAGCTATAGATGGTAGCAGAGATGAATTAGAAACAATGCCAATAGGTAAGTATTTATTTATAAAAGATAATGCCGAGTTGTCCCTTATTCTTGCTGATAATGATCCATGTGCAATAAATTTAAACGATTTGGAAGATGAACTTATTCGAGGAGATAAAATGCCTATCGATATGGAAGTAGAGGGATATTCAAAGACTGATAGTTCTGTGGTGGATAATTTTAGAGTATGTACAAACCCGAATGATACATTTGAAGCTTTTATACGGAAAGCATGTTTTCTCAATTTGCATGAACTGAGTGAAGTTTCTCGTGTCAAGTTTATTTTAAAAGATGAAAATAAAAATGAAGGGACAACGTTAGAGCGAAGCGACATTAAAAAAATGGTTGGTGAGCTGTGTGGTAGGCATATAAAATCTGATGATAAGGGAAAGAAGTATTGCAAAATATGGATCAAGGTTTGTAGTAGCAAAGATAAAGACGACGAATATACAGTTAACTTAGATGATTTTCGAAACGCAAAGAAAGTAGATGAAAAAGCAGATTCAGAATTAATAAATTTAAAACCAATAGATGAGGATTTATATTCGGAACAGAAAAAAAATGACAGCAATGAAAAAATAGTGATTAATAACGCGTCACCAAAAAAAATAAACTGGTCGAGAATAACAGTTGGTATTGTTGTTCTGTTTTTATTAATAGTTACGATAGTTTTATTTATGTTGTGTTTTTTGTCGAGTTTAAATATTCCTCTTACCGCACCAATTGTTTTCGCCGTTGTTTCTTTTGTTGGTTTTGTGTTTTGGGCTGCGTGGAATAAAATAGTTCCGGAAGATTATCGGGGAGGAATAATTTATAAGTCGTTGTCAGAAAACAATAACAATTTTTTAAAAACAAAATTAAACGACCGAACAAATCCGCAATTAGATTACCAAGAAATAAAAGACGTGGAGATGGATGATTAATATTAAAATTTTTTTTGGGATAAAAAATAAAAACGAGGTGAAATAATCATCTCGTTTTTTTTATTTTTATAAATAAATTTTTTGAGCTACACAAAAATATTTTTACACAGCTAATTAAAAAAATTACTTGACCACAAAATTTATAATCTTTTTCGGCACATAAATTTCTTTAACAATTTCTTTTCCATCAAGTTTTTTTTCTAAATTTTCTTTTGCCAACAAAATTATTTTTTCTCGCTCCAAATTTATATCTACACTTATATTTCCTCTTAACTTTCCATTGATTTGCAAAGCTATATTTACAAAATCATCTTGCATATTATTTTTATCATACTTTGGCCATTCAGATTCAAAAATCGATTTTTCATTTCCAATTAAATTCCAAAGTTCTTCGCTTATATGCGGAGCAAATGGCGCTAGCGTTATTATAAAATTCTCCAACGTTTTTATATCCACGCCACCAAAATTTTTACATAAATCCATCAAATCATTTAAAAATTCCATTAATCCACTGACAACAGTATTTAAACTTAAACTTTCGATCCGTCTCGTAATTTCAAAAACTAATTTATTCCTAAAAATAACCAGCTTTTTATTTTCGTCTATTAATTTATTTTTATATTCACAAACAAAATTATAAAACTTATTTAAAAATCTAAACACGCCTTCGATTCCGCTATCATTCCATTCACAATCAAGTTCCGGTGGACCAACAAATAATTCATATAATCTCAACGAATCCCGTCCATATTTTTTTACTAAATCATCCGGAGAAACAACATTTCCCTTTGATTTGCTCATTTTAGTTTTATTTTTATTTATCATGCCCTGATTAAATAATTTTAAAAATGGCTCTTTAAAATCAACAACTCCGATATCATATAAAAATTTTGTATAAAATCGCGCGTAAAGCAAATGCAAAACGGCATGCTCGATTCCGCCAACATAATAATCAACCGGCATCCATTTTTTTAATAAATTTTTATCTGCCAAACAAAATTTATTTTTATTATCAACATATCTTAAAAAATACCAAGACGATCCTGCCCACTGCGGCATTGTATTTGTTTCGCGTTTTGCTTTTTCTCCACACTTTGGACATTTTATATTTACCCACGATTCTATTTTTGCCAAAGGTGATTCTCCTGTTTCCGTTGGCTCATAATTTTCTATTTCCGGCAATAAAACCGGCAAATCTTTTTCATCGACGGGTACTAATCCACATTTTTCGCAATGAATAATCGGAATCGGTTCGCCCCAATATCTTTGACGGGAAAAAATCCAATCGCGTAATTTATAATTTATCTGCCGTTTACCAATTTTTAATTTTTCAATCATATCTATTATTTTTTTTCGCGCTTCATCATAATCTAAATCATTAAATTCGCCCGAATTAATTAACTTATTATCTTTTATCACTTCGATTATTTCCAAATCAAATTTTTTTGCAAACTCAAAATCACGATCGTCATGCGCCGGCACACACATAATTGCTCCTGTCGCATAATCTGCCAAAACATAATCCGAAATCCAAATCGGAATCTTTTTTTTATTTAACGGATTAATTGCATACGCACCCGTAAAAACTCCAGTTTTTTCTTTGTCCGCCATTCGATCCACATAAGATTTTTCGCTCGCTTTTTTTATATACTCCTCCACTTCATCTTTTTTTTCATTGCTAACTAATTTTTTAATTAATTCATGTTCAGGCGCTAAAACTAAAAACGTAGCTCCATATAAAGTATCCGGACGCGTAGTAAAAATTTCTATCTCCAAATCTTTTTCCCAAACTTTAAAATTTACACTCGCGCCAAAACTTTTCCCAATCCAATCCGCTTGCATTTTTTTAACTTTTTGTGGCCAATCAAGCAAATCTAAATCTTCGAGCAATCTATCTGCGTAATCCGTAATTTTTAACATCCATTGACGCAACATTTTTTTTGTTACGCTTGAACCGCATCGATCACAAATACCATTTGTCGCTTCTTCATTTGCAAGTACAGCTTTACAATTTGGACACCAATTTAATGGCATTTCTTTTTCATACGCTAAACCTTTTTCAAACATTTTTAAAAAAATCCATTGTGTCCATTTATAATACTCCGGATCAGTTGTATTTACTTCTCGATCCCAATCATAAACCGCGCCAATTTCTTTTAATTGTCGCTTCGCATTTTCAATATTTTTTTTTGTACTAATCGCAGGATGAGTTTTATTTTTAATCGCATAATTTTCTGCTGGCAAACCAAACGCATCCCAACCCATTGGATGCAAAATTTCATACCCGTTTAAAATTTTATATCGCGCCAAACTATCGCTTAAAACATATCCACGCCAATGTCCAACATGTAAACCGCTTCCCGATGGATACGGAAACATGTCCAAACAATAAAACTTTGGCTTGCTATTATTTTTTTCACGTTTATTTCTTTCCCAAGAAGCCTGCCATTTTTTTTCAATCATTTGAAAATCATAAGCCATAAAAAAATATGCCTCCAAAAAAATTTTTTTTTATTATAAATAAGTTCTGGCGCGCATAACAAATTTAATTAAAATAATTTTTTTTTAGATACGGTTTATAAAAAAATAAATGAGAAAAATAAATGTAAAAAAATGTGACGACTAAAAAAAAGGTTATATGATTTATACAAGAAGCGGACAGAAATTTTATTTGTTGTCGCGATTAAAAATATGTTTTGCAAAACCATAAATCAAAAATTTTTTTTTAAAACAAAAATAAAAACGGTCTTATTTTCAAGATCGTTTTTGTTTTCACAAAACATGAATATGATTTGTCTTGCCACGTCAATTT
>CAMKTI010000070.1 GCA_946415665.1 uncultured Clostridia bacterium | reverse complement strand
TAAAAAAGAATTAGAAGGGATAAAATTACAAAATGAATCTAGGGAAAAGACAGAATTAAATAATAAAATAAATGAAAATGAATTAAAGGAAAAAATAGAATCAAACAAGATTGGCATTGATGATATTAAAAAAGAATTAGAAGGGATAAAATTACAAAATGAATCTAGGGAAAAGACAGAATTAAATAATAAAATAAATGAATTAAAAGGAAAGATAGAATCAAACAAGATTGGCATTGATGATATTAAAAAAGAATTAGAAGAGATAAAATTACAAAATGATTTTGAACAAGAATTAGAAAAAATAAAATCACGGATGAAAGAATTTGATCAATTATATTATGGGCGCAAAAATGAATTTTCTAAATTGAAAACGAATTTTTTGGCTGCATTGGGCAATTTGGATACTGGAAAAGTTTCAATATGTTTTAGAAATATATATTCAAATTATGAAAAGAATTTCTGGGATAGTGAAAAATTAAAAAACAGTCTCGAAAAAATTAATGACGTGAATAAAGAATTATGGAAACTAAATACGATAGTTATAAAAGCAGGTGATCAGGAAAAGAAATATACATTTAACGAATTTTTTATGGATGGTTTTATTAAGATTCAGTCGGAAAAACATAAAGATGGAACAGAAAGTAATTTTTCTCCGCAGCAAAAACAGTCTATGGGAATTATAAATGTTGTTGAGACAATAGAAGAAAAAGATGAAAAAGATGCTACAAAGACGAAAGTTATAAAAGTTGAACAGTGCACACCAGAATATATTTTGAATAATTTGCCGCTTATTTTAGGACAATTTCATTGTGACCATTATGAGCTAGGAAATGAAATGAGAAAAGTGGGTCTGTTTGACTTGACTTTAAAATTTGACGAAAACAACAAAAAATCTCTCGAGCGTTTTATTGATAGCGAAAAATTCAAGTTTATAGAAAATGAGGCAGTTGAAAATGAGGCTGACCGGAGAAGAAATGAAGAAATAAATGCGGAAAATCATCTGTTTTTTAAACCAGTTAAAAAGTTATTTTGTGATCAAGCAAATCATATAGTGGAAAATGCTGATTTAGTTTTTGAAACAGAAGGTCAAAATAAATTACAAATAAAGTCAGCAAGATCAATACAAGCCGAGTTTCATTTGAAACTGGAGAGGCTTATTCAGAAAGTAAGATATGAGGAAAAAGTAATAAATGAAGAAAAACTAAAAGTAGCTGTTATAGAAATTTGCTTGGATAAACAAAATATAATAGACAATTTTAAAAAAATGGATGCTAGAGCACGTGAGCATATTTTATTTTTCTGTGGTGATTGGATTTGTTGCAGCAATCAATTCTGCTCGAAAAATAATTTTTTAACAGAGTATAAAAATATTGTTAAAAAAAGAATTGACTTCGCTTGCCGAAACCAGAACAATCCAAATGACAAACTTAGGTTAACTGATGAAACCTATAATTTATTAACTGGTATCACTTTGATATCTGGGTTGCAAACTGCAAATCGATTAGACGACATGGACGGAACCATTATTGATGAGATTTGTTTTTTAATTACAGGGAAAAATAAAGATTTTTCACAAGAGGATGCACAACTGATAATGGAATTGGCTAAAATCACCGGTTCATCACATAAATATTTTTCTAGATTAATTGTTAAACATGTAATTAAAAACCAATGTTTTGAAAATTCATTCAAATTTGTAAAAGCATTTGCGAAATGCTTCGAGATAAATAATGGAGATAAAATAGAATTCATAGACCATATTGCCAATAGCAACAAAGAAATTGATTTTATGGAAGTTATGTCGGCAATTGATAAATTTGGATTTTATCCGTATTACGGTAATGACCATAATTATGCTGCATTTGGTAGTAGAGAAAAGAAATTGAGTTTTAAATTTATGCAAAAATTGATGGACCAGCTATTGCAAAAATATCAATATGGTGTTTTTCCTACCGCTGATCAAAAAACAATATTAGGGAGATTTTTAGAAAACTTTATAGTGGGTAACGATGAATTTGACAAGAACAAGCAAGAAGTTTCTAGGTTCTTTACAGAACTTATGAAAAAAGTGCCACCTGAAAAATCAAAAGATGTAACAAAAGAAATTATTAGGATTTGCTCTAATTTAAGAGAAAAAAGTCAAAGAGCGACAATTCTTAAATGTGTTCTTGATGCATCAAATGATTCTCTCAAAGGTTTGGAGTTACTGGAAGTATTGGAACAATATAATTATGCGAGAGGATTTATACGTTATGACAATGATGGATATGAACAAGGTATAGATCCCATAGAATTTGGTTCTAATTCAATTGAAAAACTAATATCCGACATAATCCAAAAACCTTTGCCACTGACTAAAAAAGAGGTTCAACGATTGGAATGGTTTTGTACAAACTGTTATCGTAACGATAGGCGCGAAAAAAATTCTGAGTGGGATGGAGGTGGATATAAAGATTCTAATGACAACGAAGATATACAACGTAAGGAAGCAAAGTTATTTTATTCATTGATGGAAAAGATGCCCGAAGGATCAATGTCGATTGATATGTTTAGAAATCTTGTTGCTCATTTTTTCCCTTCTTTAGCACGTAATATTGAATACAAGCATAATTCAAATGCAATAAAAAAGATAACATTTAATTTAGATCTTTTTGATAGCCAGGATTCTAGATATCTGTATAAATATGAAGACTCATGTAAAAGGGATATTATAAATCGGAGTAATTTTGCATTTATATGGGCGTATGTATTGCCACAAGGCGAATTAAAGGATATAATATGTCTGAAAGAAGCCGACGAAGCCTACTTGAAATACCATAATGATCATTATGATGTTTATTACTATGACCAAAAAAAATATCTCGTTGCAAACTATCCAGAATATAAATCTGGTATTACAGATGAATATCAAAAAAATATAAAGCAACTTAATAATAGAAAAGAAGAAGAGGCTGAAGCAGAACAAGAAGAAGCGAAAAGAGAAAGGGAAAAAAAAATGATTACAGTCATCAATAAGTTAGATGCGAACAAAATTGAGAAAAGAATGAGATGGTCCCAATTTAAACAAATATGTAAATCAGCAAAAAAGCAAGAAAAGGCGAAAAATAACAGTGTTAACAACATTAACAAAGAAATAGAAATCAAAGAAAACGGAATTGAACCTGATCCAAAAAATCAAACCAGAATAAACGGAACACAAAGTCCAGTCACAACTGACAACAACATTATCATCAACAATATTAACAACAACATTATCATCAACAATATTAACAACAACATTATCATCAACAACATTAACAACAACGTAATCATCGATAATAATCAGAGCAATCCATACACGCTTTCAGCAGTGCTTGGTATATTTTTGCCTATTATTCCAGCAATTATTTTCGGTATTAAAATTTATAACAAGAAACACAAACTCACCGTGGGAGATGTAGTTTTAATTATAGTTGGACTCATTCCTGTTATTTCTGCGATTGTTTTCGGAATAAATGCTTATAAATACAATCAAAATAATCTAGCTAAAAAAACACAGAAAGATCTAAAATACGCAGGTAATATAAACGAAAATGATAATGATATTGAGGAAAAGGAAGATGAAAACAATAAAGGAAAAAAAATTAACCTGTTCGACTTGATTGCTGACAGTAAACAAAATCAAAATCAAAACCAAGAAAACGAAAATAATCTCTAATCACTCATCCAACAAAACCTTTGCTAAAATCTCGGCCAAAAAATCGATTGCATTTAAAGCTTCTTGTTTAGAGTTTGTTTGTGCGCCAACTTCAATCAATAATGATTTTGGCAACATATTTAAACTATATCGATATGCATTGACATAAATTTTTCGGTTCAAACCGGGATATAATTTATTTGCTAAAATTTGCATTTTTAAACTTAGTGCCAAGTTCGTATTTATATACGGGTTTGGCAAATTTTTTATTGGCATCAAAACATCGTTTTTTAATAATTTACATATTCCGTTCACAAACATAATTTTTGCTGTCGGCTTATTATTTATTTTTTCTACAAGATGAACTGAATCAGCGACGCCATCTCTATGAATATCAATCGCAACTTCAATCGATGGATTTTCTTTTAAAATCTTTGTGATTTCCGGTTCCATTCTTTCATATGCGCCGCGTTTATCCGGTTTATTATTTATAAAATCATAACGTTTTGTGTGATGAATCGTATTTATATTATATTTTTCATTCAGCAAGTCACATAATTTTTTACCCAAACCAACAACGCCATCATAAATATTATTTGGATCACTGTCTTTAAACATTTCTGTCGAATGCGTATGAAAAATTAAAACTTTTGGCTGCAAAAAATTTTTATTTTCGATTGCTACATTCGTATTTAAAAGTTTTTTTACGTCAAAATCCGCTAGCGTCAACTCAGTTTTTTTATCTGTATTATAAAAACACGTTTTTAAATAACTTATGTCACTAAAATTTTTATTGCTTGCCAATAAATTTTTATATAAGTAATTAAGACTCTTGCTTTTATTTTCCTCTTGAAATTTAATATTTTGCTCGTTAATTATTTCAGAAATTATATTTTGCTTAGCCAGATTTTTTTTAGAATTTAATTTTTGCTCTTTAAAAACTTTTTTGGTCTGCGGTACAAATAAAACTTGCGCATTAAAACTTGATTTATAAAACGGAATTGCTTCCCGCAAAAATAATTCATACGGGATATATTTTTTATATATAAAAATACTTATTATCATAAAAAACGAAAGCATAATGCTATATGCGCTTAATCTAAAAAAATCTAAAAGCCTTTGCATTTTTATTCACCGGGCAAAAATTATTTTATTTTCCCAAAACAAATTTTAAATTTATCCTGTCACTTATTTTTTTATCTGCGAGTATTATTAAATAAAAATATTTTTTTGAGGTGTAACACATGAAATTCAAAGTCATAAAATTACCGAAATTTTTAAGCTTTATACTCAAAACATTATTTAAAATCAAATAGCCTTTTTATTTTTAAATTTACTTATCAAAAATTTTTCTAACTCAACTATTAAAATTGGCAAAATCGATAAACAAACAACTATTTGCCACTGTGAAAAATTTAAGCTTCTCACACTAAAAATTTTATTTAACGGCCTAAAAGCAATCACACCGACCTGCAAAAAACAACAAACCAAAAACGCCCAAATAATATAAATATTATCTAACAAATTTATTTTAAAAATCGATTTTTCATCTTTTATATTAAAAAGATGCATTAACTGCGCCAAACTCATCGTTGCGAAAGCCATCGTTCTTGCAATATCCAAACCAAAATAAATATTTCCGATTGCAAACGCAATTAAATTCAACATTCCAATCATCGAACCTTCTAAAATTATTCTTAGCCATAATTCTTTATCAAACAATCCATCGCTTTTCTTCTCAAAAAAATTTTTACGCATTAAATTTTCTTTTGGTGGCTCAAGTCCAAGTGCAATCGCAGGGAAAGAATCCGTAATTAAATTTACCCATAACAAATGCACAGCCAACAACGGCGATTTCCAACCAAAAATTATTGCCATCGAGATACTTATTATTTCGCCTATATTCGTTGAAATTAAAAAATGCACGGCTTTTTTTATATTCATATAAATATTTCTGCCTTCATAAACCGCTTTAACAATCGTCGAAAATTTATCATCCGTTAAAATTAAATCAGCAGCACTTTTTGCAACATCTGTTCCTGATTTTCCCATTGCACATCCAATATCAGCAATTTTTAATGCCGGCGCATCATTTACTCCATCGCCTGTCATCGCAACTATATAATTATTCTTTTTAAACGCATTTATAATTTTCACTTTATGTTCAGGGGCGACGCGCGCAAAAACACTATAATCTAAAATTTTTTTTGCCAACTCATCTTCACTTATTTTCTCTAATTCTGTTCCGCTCATAGATTTATTTTCGTTTTCCATAATCCCAAGTTTTTTTGCAATTGCTTCGCCAGTTAACAAATGATCTCCTGTTATCATTACGATTTTTATTCCTGCGAGTTTACATTTTTTTATTGCTTCAAAAACATCGTGGCGCGGCGGATCAATCATTCCAAATAATCCAGCAAAAATTAAATCACTTTCAAGTTCTCGATCAAGTTCTGTTTTGATTTTAAAAGCAACCGCAATCACTCTTAGTGCTTTTTGAGCCAAGCTTTTATTATCACTTTCTATTTTTTTTATTAAATCCAAATTTAATTCCGTATTTAAATCACCAAAATATTTACAGCAAGACAATAAAATATCCGGAGCTCCTTTCGTAATCACCAAATATTTTTTTTCATATTTATTTACAGTCGTCATTAATTTTCTTTGCGAATCAAATGGAATTTCTTTTACTCTTAAAAACTTTTTCTCAAGCTCATTTTTATTTATATTATTTTTTATCGCATACGCAACCAAAGCTGTTTCTGTCGAATCACCCAAAAAATCAAATCCACTTTCATTTTTTTTTAACACAGCATTATTACATAAACAAGCATATTTAATTAAATCAAGATTATTGGCTAAATAATTTTTTGTTTCTACGACTTGCATTTTATTTTCCGTAAGAGTTCCCGTTTTATCAGAACAAATAATATTTGCGCGACCCAAAGTTTCAACCGCAGGTAATTTTTTTACTATCGCATTTTCTCTTGCCATACGCATTACACCAATTGCTAAAACAATCGTAACAGTCGCTGGCAGGCCTTCCGGAATTGCTGCAACCGCTAAACTCACGCATGTCATAAACATTTCTAACACTGAATTTTCTTGAAATAAACCGATTATAAAAATTAAAAAACATATAATCAAAGTTCCTGTCGCCAAAATTTTGCCCGTTTTATTTAATTTTTTTTGTAACGGCGTAATATTTTCGTCTTTATTTATTAACAAATCAGCAATCTTTCCAATTTGAGTTTGCATTCCCGTTTCAGTAACAATTGCTTTTCCATGACCGCTTGTTACAAAACTTCCTGAGTAAACCATATTTTTTCTATCGCCCAAAAGAGTATTTTTATCCAGAATTAAATCCGCATCTTTTAAAATAGACACAGATTCGCCAGTTAACATTGACTCATCGATTTTTAAATTTGTACTAGAAATCAATCTTGCATCCACAGAAATATAATCTCCAGTTTCTATAATTATTACGTCGCCCGGAACAATATTTTGAGACAAAATTTTTTTTATAACTCCATCGCGTAATACTTTTGCATTTGGAGTCGTAATTTTTTTTAATTCCTGTACAGATTTTTCAGCTTTGATTTCCTGAATCGCACCTATCAAAGCATTTATATTTACGATTACTAAAATAATAATCGGGTCAAAAAAATCTTTCTCGTTATTTAAAAAGCTTATAGCAAAAGAAACCCCAGCTGCAATTAATAAAGCGATAATCATGAAATCATTAAACTGCGATAAAAATTTTTTTAGCAAGCTGGATTTTTTTTTCTCTTTTATTAAATTCAAACCGAATTTTTTTTGACGCTCTATTATTTTTTTATTTTCGAGTCCAAAATTTAAATCAGTTTCAAAAAATTTAGCGGCTTGATTAAAATTTTTGTTATAAAAAATCATTTGTAAATCAACCTCGATAAATTTATTTTTGCACATGCTATTTATATTTTATATTGGACAACTTTATACCATATCTTTTTGTTTTAATTTTTTTAGTTTTATATCACATAATATTTCTAGGCAGTATCTACACGAAGAGAAATAAAGGAAAAAATGGAATTGGCATAAAGATACAACAAACACAAATATAAGCGCTGAAGCGCAAACAGTTTTAGTGTAACGAATAGTGATACACCGCCAACGTTTAAAAACAAAAAAATTATTTTCGATAATATATCGAAAACAGCAAAGTGTACAATCATAATTATGTTATTTAAATCTGTTGCGCTTGGAAGTAACAACCGATTTCATGTTTTATTCAGTGATATAAAACAAAATCTCGTTAGTATCACTGGCACAATCTACAAGAAACAACTTTACATTGATATTTTTGATCAAATTAATAGCTTCTTTATAATCGGGACGTGTCCCATCTGTAACGACAAATTTTATAGGCATACCACACTCATTGACGGCTAAGTGTATTTTCAGATTGAGCCCTCTTTTGTCTTTGATATGGACTGATTTCCGCCACGAGCTCCAGCTGCATGCTGATGTGCTTTCACATAACTCAAGTCTATCATTAGCCATTCAAAGCTCACATCACCTTTCAGTATCTCAAATAATTTCTTCCACATACCTCTTTGTTGCCATCGAATAAATCTTTGATGAACTGTACCCCACTTGCCATAATCCGGCGGCAAATCCCTCCACGGAGATTCTGTTTTAAGTATCCAAACAACTGCATTGATAAACTTTCGATTGTCTTTCGCTATGCCTCTATACCACCAACGTTGTCTCGCTAAATGCGATTTTATCTTTTCCCATGTTTTGTCTTTTATATAAAATCATATGGCATGTTTCCTTGTTCATTTTTTTTTCCTTCCTTTATTTTTTTTTATCTATTTTACCAATTTCTTTCCTCATCGTCTTTTATTTTTATTTTGTGTAGACACTCTCTAGAATTTTTATATTACGTTTTTGTCA
>CAMKTI010000069.1 GCA_946415665.1 uncultured Clostridia bacterium | reverse complement strand
CACGCGATAAAAAAAATCTCACCTATCAACACAATAAATTTTCGCATAAAAAAAATCACCCATACAGTCTATGCGTGACATTTTATTTTTTATTTCTCACACCAAATCATTTATTTTTATACGCTTTTAAATAAATCAACAAAACAGAAATATCTGCATGCGAAACTCCAGCAATTCTTAACGCTTGTCCAATATTTTCTGGCTTAATTTTTTCCAAATGATCTATTGCCTCACGACTCAATCCTTTTATTAATTTGTAATCAATTTCTTTTGGCAATTTTTTTTCTTCCAGCTTTTTAAACTTTTCAATCTGGTTCATTTGCCGTTTTATATATCCTTCATATTTAATTTTAATATTAACCTGCTCGCAAATTTCTTCGCCCAAAAAATTATTCCTATCCAAATCAATTTCTTTTAAACAAAAATAATCTAATTCCGGCCTTTTAATTAATTCATCCAAATAAACTCCATTTAATAAAACATTACTCTTATGCTCCAACAAAATTTTATTTATTTTATCATCTGCTTTCACAAAAACTTTTTTTACACGCGCCAACTCTTTTTCAATTTCATTTTTTTTAATCAAAAACTTTTCATATCTATCTTTTTTTATCAAACCAACTTCAAATCCCATTTCCGTCAATCTCAAGTCAGCGTTATCTTGCCGCAAAATTAATCTATATTCAGCGCGCGATGTCATCATTCTATACGGCTCTTTGCTTCCTTTCGTAACCATATCATCAATTAAAACGCCAATATATCCTTCAGACCTTTTAATTATTAACGGCTCATTATTTTTTATATACATCCCAGCATTTATTCCAGCAATAATTCCTTGAGCTGCTGCTTCTTCATATCCTGAACTTCCGTTAAATTGCCCGGCACTAAATAATCCTGAAATATTTTTAAACTCCAACGATAATTTTAATTGCGTTGCATCAATACAATCATATTCAATAGCATAACCCGTCCTAGTAAATTCACAATTTTCTAATCCGGCGACACTTCTATACAATTCAATTTGTACATCTTCAGGCAACGACGTCGATAATCCCGAAGCATACATTTCATTCGTATCTTCTCCTTCTGGCTCGATAAAAACCTGATGACTAATTTTATCTGCAAATCTTATAACTTTATCTTCAATCGAAGGACAATATCTTGTTCCTGTTCCTTCTATTAATCCCGAATACATTGGCGATCGCATAATATTCTTTTTAATAATTTCATGCGTTCTCTGATTCGTGTAAGTCAAATAACATAAAATTTGCTCGCGATTTAAATTTTTATTCTCAAACGAAAACGGAACAATTTTTTTATCCCCATACTGCACCTGCATTTTTTCAAAATCAATCGTTTTTTTATTTATTCTTGCCGGCGTCCCCGTTTTAAATCTATACATTTTTATTCCTAAATTTTTTAAGCTCTCACTTAATTTATTACTCGCTTTAAATCCATTTGGTCCACTGTAAACAATATTTTCTCCCGTCAAACATCTTGCATTTAAATACGTCCCCGTACAAATTATTACAGCTTTCGATTTATAAATCGCTCCACTACTTAATAAAACACCACAAACTTTTTTATTTTCAACCAAAATTTTTTCTGCTTCGCCTTGCCTAATCAAAAGATTTTCCTGATTCTCAAGCGTTTTTTTCATTTCGCGACTATATTTAAATTTATCTGCCTGCGCTCTTAAAGAATAAACGGCCGGACCTTTTCCCGTATTTAACATTCTCGACTGAATAAAAGTTTTGTCAATATTTTTTGCCATTTCTCCACCTAACGCATCTATTTCACGAACCAAATGTCCTTTCGAAGTTCCACCAATATTTGGATTGCACGGCATCATCGCAATCGAATCTAAATTTATTGCAAACATAATCGTTTTTAAATTCATTCGAGCACATGCAAGCGCCGCCTCACATCCTGCATGACCTCCGCCAATTACAACAACATCAAAATCTCCAGCATAATAATTTTTTTCCATAAATTAACCTCATTTTTATTTTCCAACACAATATTTACTAAATATCTCGTCTATTATTTTATCACTAACCGACTCGCCAGTAATTTCCCCGAGAAAATCATACGCATCGCGCAAATCAATCGAAATTAAGTCACACGGCATTTTATTTTTTATCGTCTCAAGAGTTTTTAATAAACTTTCATACGCTTTTCTTAACGCGCTTTCATGCCGCTTATTACAAATATAAACTTCATCATTTTTATCCAAAATATTTTTTTCTAAAAACAAACTTTTAATTTTATTTACTAAATCTTCTATACCAAGATTTTTTTGCGCCGAAATTTTTATTAACTCCTCATTCAAATCTTTTTCTTCCAAAAATAATTTTTGCTCTAAATCAAATTTATTTGCCACAAACAAAATTTTTTTATCATTTTTTTTACACATATCAATCAAATTTTTGTCATCAATATCAAATTCTCGCGACCAATCAAAAACAAATAAAATCAAATCTGCCATTTTCAAACAATCAAAAGCTTTTTGTATTCCCAAATTTTCTATTTTATCCTCTGTTTTATGTATTCCCGCAGTATCTAAAATTTTTGCTGTAACTCCACCGATATTTATAAATTCATGAATCACATCGCGTGTTGTCCCGGCAATTTCAGTTACAATCGCAGAATCTTTTTTTGACAGCGCATTTAAAATCGAAGACTTCCCTACATTTGGCTTTCCAATAATCGCAATATTTATTCCGTTTTTTATAATTTCACCAACATCTGACGAATCAAGCATTTTTTTTATTTGCTCCGCGACTTTTAAAATATCTAAATATATATCCTGCGTTTTTATTTCATATTCCTCAGGATAATCTATTGCCGCCTCAATTTGCCCCAAAACATCCAAAATTTTTATCATGCATAAATTTATTTCTTGCGACAATTTTCCTTTCAACTGCTTCAAAGCTATATCATTCGCAAAGTTATTTTGCGCGTTAATAATATCTATCACGGCTTCCGCTTGCGATAAATCTATTCTCCCATTTAAATAAGCCCGTTTTGTAAATTCACCCGGTTCTGCCAATCGTGCTCCATTTTTTAAAACCAAATCTAAAATTTTATTTACACAAACTAAACCGCCGTGGCAATTTATTTCCACGACATCTTCACGCGTATAAGTTCTTGGCGCCAACATTATCATGACCAAAACTTCATCCAACAATAAATTATTTTTTTCTGCATCAAAAATAAATCCATAATAAATTTTATGTGAAACAAAATTTTTTTCACGCGACCTAAAAATTTTTTTTAATACATTTAAAGCATCCGTGCCACTAATTCTTATAATTCCAATTCCACCTGTTCCAATCGGTGTCGCAATTGCCGCAATTGTATCCTCAATCATTTTTTCCTCCAAAATTTTTTTACCACGCAATATTTTACATAAAAAAACACGAGTTCAAAAACCCGTGTTTCTTTACTTTAAGATATTTTATAGATTATCAATTAATCTCATTAATATTCTCATACTGTTGTTGTTGTTGTGGACTATCAGCAATATTCTTATACTGTTGTTGTTGTTGTGGACTATCAGCATTAAATTGCAAACTAGTAGCAGCATGAAGCTGTTGTCGTAGTGCTTTATTTTCATTTGCTAGTGCTTTATTTTCATTTGCTAGTACTTTATTTTCATTTGCTAGTACTTTATTTTCATTTGCTAGTATTAGTAATTCCTGTGATGGTAAATCTATTTTTTTCTCATTTGAAAAATCACCCGTATTCATATTATACATACCGTAATTTCTGTCTTTGGACTGATTCTGAGAATTAAACCCATGCGGAAGATTATTACAATGGATGTTTTCATAGGCCACTTGTTGTTCCATCTGCTCGTACTCACTTGAATGATCTTCATTTAGAAAATGGAATTCATTTGGTTCACGATATTTGCTGCTCCATAAAAAACAAACAACACTAAAAAGACCTATACCACCGAATGGAATACAACAAGCTCCGGCAGTGGCAAAAGATAAAATCCCAGCCAAAGCAGAAAGAAGAAGTAACGCACAAGCAATCGGACATGTAATGGCCATAAATATTAACCAATTTCTTTCTGATAAATCGGAATCCTGTCTGCAATTATTATTGAGATTTTTCTTATTTTTATTGTTTTTGCTCCGACACAAAAATAACCAACCAGAATAGATACCAGTTGCCAGCGATACACTTCCTAGAACAACTGCGACAGCTGGATTTACTATTCCAAACAGTCCCGCAAAATAAATAAACAGCCCGAAAACCAAAGTAAACGCGAGCAAGCAAAACTTCAGAAAAACAAAGTTGTCGGACATTCTAGTATTTCCATGACAAAAACTACCTTTACAATTTTCATCCCAAGTATTAGTCATTAAACTATGAGCAATTGCAGCAAAAGCAAATACTCCTAAAATCACCGAAACTAAAGGATTTGAAACAAAGGGCAAGAAAATGCAAAATACATTCGATATTACAAAACCGAAAGACAATACCAATTCTAATATTTCTCTAAATCTAATCTTAAATTTTTGCTTAGTTGATACACTCGAACTTTTCAAAAAAATCACCCCCACTTATAATATACAACTACTTCCCCTGTCGTAACCAAAATTCATGTTGAAAAAGTTAAAAAATATATAACAACGCCATAATCAATTTCCGACAGAGAAAGTATATTTATTGTAAAATCATAAATAATAGCTGTCAATAGTTTTATTAAATTTTTTTCTGTGTCCGGAAATTTTATCAGCCTAAGAAAATAAAAAATGATACAAAAGATAAATCTTAATATTTGACCTTTGTACTCCCAAAATTTTTTTACAAGGAATAGCTGATTTCATGTTACAGGCATACCGCGCTCATCGACGTCTAAGTGTATTTTTGAATTGAGCCCACTTTTGTCTTTGATATAGCCTGATTTTCGTCGCGAGCCCCAGTTGCATGCTGATGTGCTTTCACATAACTCGAGTTTATCGTTAGCCATTCAAAATTCGTATCACCTTTTAATATCTCCAATAACCTTTGCCACATAACTTTTCGTTGCCATCGAATAAATCTTCGGTAAACTTTTCCCCATTTTCTATAATTTGGCGGTAAATTCTTCCACGGAGATTCTATTTTAAATATCCAAACAACTGCATTAATAAACTTCCGATTATCTTTGGCTATGTCTCTACGTTGCCCAGGCTGATCTATTATGTGTGTTTTTATTAGCTTCCACTCTGCATCGTTTATATCAAACTATAGTAAATTCCTTTTTCCATTTTTATTTTTGCTCCTTTTTTTATTTTCCTCCATTATATTTCATTTTATAGCTTTTTTCTCTTTTTTCCGTGTATGCAGCAAGGAAATGGTAATTAATCTAAAAATAACCACTGGAACAACAACTGATTGTAGGGTTGCGCTAGATTTAATAAAAACAATTAAACTTGGTGATTTGTCATGTAATCGAGCTTATGATGCAAATCAATTATTAATTACGCTGAAAAACTTGGCATTAAGACAATTATTCCGTCAAAATCCAATCGAAAATCCAAACGAAATTTTGATCCTGATTTATATCGTTTGCAGTATATTGTCGAAAATGCATTTTTGAAATTTAAGCGTTGTGTGGTTTTGCTATCCGTTATTTTAAAACTTTTATTGTTTTCCATGATTTTTGTCCGCTCTATTCCCATGTTGCTTGCTTTTCTTTATTTTTTTTATCATATATCTTTTTCCAAAATTATTTTCTTTAAAAAAATTTGTTTAATACTTGACAAACAAAAAATCTTTATTTACCATCAACAATGAGTTTCGATTTTTAGCAATAAAATCAAGTCTATAAAATTTTTATTTTTTGCTTGACAAGCGATAGTTTTGCGATTACTAGTATTAGGAAGTTGATTAAATGTCACCTGGTAAATGCTGCGCTTCTTGTTTATCATTTATTACTTTGTTTAATTTTTTTTCGTCTTTGTCAATTATTTTGTGCCGTTTGTGTTTAATTCGTTTTCATTATTTTCGTTAGATATTATATATGCTGGACAATGTTCGTTAGAGTTAGACAAGAAAGGATTTTTGAAGGCGTCGATTCTATCACTACATTCCTTCTTTGTGTTTAAACGCTCTATTTTTGTTTTTAATGAATCACAGCAAAAAGACGAATTTTTATAAAATTTTGTCCGATTCGAATCAATTTCATGGTCATGTAAATTTAATAATTGATAATAAATAAAAGTGTATTTCATTATCAATTCACGATCATCACAATTTGGCAGAAAATTATCTAAATCATTAAATATCTGGCCAGCTGTTAATTCGCTACCTATTGGAACCATAGATTCTTTATCCATATAGTCCTGCGAGTCCAAACTCCTTCTAAAAGTATCAAACTCTTGATTTAATTTTATTATCGCATGGATTTTATTAATATATCTTTGGCAAAACGAAATACACTGAAATATCAACGCAAGAATGTAAACTACAGAAAACTTTCGTACTGTGATATTGGTATAACCCGCTGATATTAAAAAATTACGAGCCACCACTTGAATTTCTTTCTTGTATTCTTTATTTTTTTTCTGTTGTTGTGAATTTAATTCTTCATTTTGACTTTCCAATTCACGAACTTTTTGAATATTATTCTGGCATTCTTTGATCAACTCCGAATTTGTTGTTTCATATTGATTCACCTTCCTGCTTAATCCCATATAATTTGTACTTATTTTATTCATGTCCGTGAATAAATCCGCATTTTCATCTGCCAATTCTTGATTTTTATTTGTCAATTCTTGATTTTTATTTGTCAATTCTTGATTTTTTATCTTCAAATCAGATAATTGACTTCTCAACTCCAAAATTGTTTTCTTCTGGTCATCCGCTTCATTCAGCTTAAATAATTTAGATAATTGATTTTTCAACTCCAAAACTGTTTTCTTCTGGTCATTCACCTCAGTTGTTGATAATTTATTTTCCTCTTTTTGAAACATATCTTTATTTACAAATTTTTGAGACATATCTTTATTTACAAATCCTTTTTGAATATTACTATCTTTCATGCTATTACAACTTGCACCACTATTATTACCGCACAAATCATAGCCATTAAGGCCACTAAACGGTACTGCTTTACCACTCATATTAATTCACACTCACTTTAATTTTTTTTTCGCACAACACAAAACAGATAATCTCATTGCACGTGTAATATAAATACAAACAAAAACACACGCAATTATTATTGTAAAACATAAGAATATACTCTGTCAAGTGTTTTATTTTTTCGTATTCAAAATAATTTGTTACATACAAAATAAAAAAAATCTAAAGTACACGAAACATGAACTAAATGCTATAAATCAATCAAAGTTCCATACAAAATAAATATAAATACGACACAAAAAAACAAGTCATGACAATCGGCTTGTTTTTTTTATTTACATAAACTTTTTATTTTAAATTTAAAGACTAAATGTTTTTCGAGCTCTTTTTTATTTTCTATAATTGCGTAAATTATTTTCTGATTGTCCATAAAAATTATTTTTATATTATTATAGATTATTAGGTAGCATTTACATAAAACAAAGATAGATTGTCTAAAAAGACAAAAGTGATAAAACGGAAAAATAAAATTGACAAAAACACAATATTGAAAACTATTTGGTTGAAAGAAATGCTAAAATAATTCATAGTGTCTCTTGCTTGTATCAAAAAACGAAGTGCAAATTTTTTCAGTAAACAAATTTTTTTCTCTAATTCTTATAAAAACAAGCTGTTTAATTGTAATTAAAAAAATAAAATCCGTTAAAAAAAAACGACTGCTGAAAAGCAATCGTTTTGTATTAAGCAAATCCATTATTATATTTTTGTATTGATTATGTTTGAATTCGCATTAATATTTGGCCGCCATTCTTCGATGCCATTGACATTACCATTATCTTTATTTAATTTGTTTGTAAATATATCTTTTTCACTGCTTACTGATTTAATTTTTTGTTTAAACACCTTAAAAGAGTATCTGTTTTGGTTTAAAAAATTATCCTGATTTAAAAGGCTACGTATTTTTTTCGTATTATGTTCATATAAATCTAACATACTACAATAAATACAAGCATATTTATCAAATAATTCACCTTCACACTTTAGCAAAAAATCATCCAGAATTTGAAATATATCATCTGCAATATTATTTCCAATGCTATTATTATTTATTAATTGGTTTTTACCGTTTTAGATATGATTAATATCATTGAGTTTTAAATCTTCTCTCAAGGTGTCAAATTTTTGATTTAAATCTCTTATTGTATGAGTTCCATAAATATATCTTTGGCAACACGGAACACATTGAAATATCCACGCAAAAAAATAGATTAGAGAAAATTTTCTCGCCAGAAAGTTAGTAAAACTAGCTTGTTTCAAAAATTGACAAGCTTGATTTTTTGTTTGTTCTTTTTGTTTATCCGCGAGTTCTGAAACTTGTCCTTTTAAACTATTATTTTCTGATTGCAGATTTTGGTTTTTTGTTTCAATACTTTTTTGCAATTCATTCTTTTTTTTAAGTTCTTGTTTTAAACTATCGTTTTCTGATTGCAGATTTTGGTTTTCTGTTTCAATACTTTTTTGCAATTCATTCTTTTTTTTAAGTTCTTGTTTTAAACTA